>NZ_JBYMAP010000218.1:0-6464 GCF_057766305.1 Methylomonas sp. BG-2
GACAATGTCTCAGGTGACGTATCACCCCAGAACCTCGGTCTCGAGAAGGAATTCAGTTCCCTTCACGTCAGCCGCGGTCGCTTCACGGGACCGTTGTTTGACGCTTCCGCGGCCGTGTCGGTGGGGGACCCGGTCGTCGACGCACTTAGCGCAAAAATGACTAAGAGGTATGCCACCGCCCATCCGTTAAGCCTCCTGGCTTACATTGAAGGCAATCCAATGGTCCCAGATGATGTGTGGAGACCTGGCGTAGATAGCTATCTTCAGACATTGGGACAGAACTGCCAATTTGAGTGCATCTACATCTTCAACCTGCAGACAAGTAGCGTAGAGCGCACGTGGCTTAGGGATGTATAACGGAATAAAGTTAGATGGTGCGAGGCCCATAGGATGTGCTGAACAACGTGAAGCGCATCGATAGCGTAGATAGTCGCTCGCTCGTTTTAAACGCTTTTGTTTCAATCGTTTCGCTGCCGCGAAGGCTGGTTTAAATGTCGGGTTTCGGCCCGACAGCCGAGATACTTTTCTTTGCTTGTCCAAAGAAAAGTATCCAAAAGAAACGACACCCCATGCCGCTTTGATCCTGCGCGCCTGCGGGTTCGAGCGGGGTTTTCGGAAGGGCTGTCCTAGCCCTCCGAAAACGCGCGGCATCCCTGCCGCGCCCCAGCCGGGCAACTCCCGCTCAAACCCTTCGGTGCTCGGCGCGGCATCAGGGAACAAAACCCATCGCGGTAGCAACGTTGTTCAATTAATTCGCTTAGCCTAGTCGGGATTGCCTACCGTTCGAGCGGGTGCGTGTAGTTCTGGAGTACAAACCTAGGTTTGTACTCCGAAGCCAGGCCGGGTTTGCCGGGACGCGCTTTCATCGTTCCCACGTTCCACGTGGGAATGCCGTTTCAGACGCTCTGCGTCGTCTTGATACAACGATACGCTGCCGCGAAGGCAAGTCTGAATGTCGGGTCTCGGCCCGACAACCGAGTTTCTTTCTTTTGTTTGGCCAAAAGAAAGAAACCAAAGACAAATCCGCCGGGAGCGGATTTGGACGCCATCGGCGCACGAAGTGCGAGCGCCTGGATGGCGCGAGTCTGCAGGCCACCCCATGCCGCTTGAGTCCTGCGCGCCTCCGGGTTCGAGCGGGGTTTTCGGAAGGGCTGTCCTAGCCCTCCGAAAACGCGCGGCATCCCTGCCGCGCCCCTGTCGAGCAAGTCCCGCTCAAACCCTCCGGTGCTCGGCGCGGCATCAGGGGGACAAAACCCGTCGCGGTTGCAGTGATGACCAATTGATCTGGTTAGCGTGGTAGGGGGCATCTCGCGCGCGGTTCCGGTTGGTGCAGGAAGTTCTGGAGTACAAACCTAGATTTGTATTCCGAAGCCAGACCGGGTTTGCCGCGAGAGCGAGGTAGGAGTCGAGTACGGTTCGAGTCTAGCATGGTGGGCGGGTGTTTGTGTCCACGAGGATTGGAAGCCAACTTGTTTTGCGTTTCTCCTATCGGTGGTGCTCATGCAAACCGGCTATCCCGTCGATTTGTCTGCTTAAACCCCCCGGTGGTTGGCGTTGACAGTTGCGGCAAACGGGCATAAAAAAAGCCGTTGGGCTTTCGCCTAACAGCTTGATTTTATTGCTTATTCGATGGTGGGTCGTGTGCGATTCGAACGCACGACCATCGCATTAAAAGTGCGGTGCTCTACCGGCTGAGCTAACGACCCCAAGTCATTCGGACATTATATAGGTTTTTTTTATTAATGCAATCTTTTTGTAATTTTCTCGTATGGTCCGAAGTGCTATGAAAGATAGACCAGCCGATATGAAAACGCGCCCTGACTCCGGCTCAGGAATGGCGGGGTAAGGAAATGGGTTGGGATGGTATTTGATAGCTCGAATCAATTTATAAACCGAATCTTTTGCGCTATCTCGGTGTGGGTCTGTCGTGCGCGACTCGACGCGTTCGGCGAATTCAGGCACACTGACTGCCAGACCAAATTAAACGGCTGGGAGCGTGGGCAATGACGACAGAACCTTGCACGTACGTAATCTTTGGGGCGACCGGCAATCTGGCGCGGTTGAAATTGATGCCGGGCTTTTACCATCTGGAGTTGGAAAATAAGTTGCCGGATGGTTGTCGGATTGTCGCGGTTGGCCGCCGGGGCTGGGACAGAGTAACCTGGTTGGCTGAAGTGAAGGCGATGTTGCGGGAACGGGGGGCGGACGGCTTGGACGACTCGGTGTTTGCGCGGTTTGCTGAGCGGTTGGACTACCATCGTGGCGACATGGACGATCCGGCCTGCTACCAATCCCTGGCCGAGGCTTTGCATGGCCGGCCTCAATTTTCCAGAAATATTGCGTTTTACCTGGCGATCAGCCCCGGCGACTTCGGTAACGTCATCGAGGCATTGAGTCGGGTGGCCTTGTTGAACGAGGACGACGGCTGGCGGCGGGTGATCATCGAAAAGCCGTTCGGTTACGATCTGGACAGCGCGCAGGCCTTGCAAAAGCGTTTGAGCCGTTACTTGAGCGAGGATCAGATTTACCGCATTGACCATTATCTCGGTAAGGGCATGGTACAGAACGTGCTGGTGTTCCGTTTCGCCAACGTGATGCTGGAACCCTTGTGGAACCGTAATTACATCGACCACATTCAAATCACCCATGCCGAAGACTTGGGTATCGGCAGCCGCGGTGAATATTACGACAGCGCCGGTGCGTTGCGCGACATGCTGCAAAGCCATTTATTGCAGTTGCTGACACTGGTGGCGATGGAGCCGCCGGTGTCGATGGATGCCGAATCGCTACGCGACGAAAAGGTCAAGGTATTGAAATCGATTCGGCCGATTCCCAAATCGGCGGTACATGCCCATACCTTTCGCGGTCAGTATGCCAAGGGCAATATCGACGGCCATAAGGTCCCTGGCTATTTGGAGGAAACCAATATTCCGGCCGACAGCAGCACCGAGACTTACGCGGCGATCAAACTGCTAATCGACAACTGGCGCTGGCGCGGCGTGCCGTTTTATTTGCGCACCGGCAAGCGCATGGCCAAAGGTCAGTCGTCGATCGCGATCTGTTTTCGCCATCCGCCGCTGCAATTTTTCCGAGACACCCATGTGCATTGCATGACGCCGAACTGGGTGTTGATGGGTATACAACCCGACGAATGCATACGCATCGAGATGACCGTCAAGGAGCCGGGGCTGGAAATGCGGACCCGCACCACCAGTTTGGACGCCAGTTTCCGCCATCCCGACGAGCGGCGGGTCGATGCCTACGAGGATTTGTTGTTGGACGTGATGAAAGGCGACCGGTCGCTGTTTTTGCGATTCGACGAAGTCGAATACGCCTGGCGCATCGTCGATCCGATCCTGCAAACCTGGGCAATAGAGCGCGACTACATTGCCACCTATCCGGCCGGCTCCTGGGGGCCGGCCGACGCCAAGCGTTTGTTCGAGAAGGAAGGTCAGGATTGGCGCAGTTCCTTGCTGCCGGAATGCCGTTAGCTTGGTTGCCCGGTGGTTGAGGCCCGCCGGTCCGAATCAGTCTTTCGGATACACCAACACCCATTCGATGCGCGGTCCGTTCATTTCCTTGACGACAATGTCGAAGCGGTTGAAGGCGATGCGTTCGCCGACCTCTGGAATGTCCTGCAACTGCGCCAAAATCATGCCGCCGACCGAATCGACGTCATCTAAATCCAGTTCTTCGTTTTCGACATCGACGCCCAGTATCCGCTCCAGTGAGAAGATTGGCAGGCTGCCCTTGCCGAGCAAGCCGCCGTCCTCCAAACGGGTCCAGTCGCTCTGCGAGCGGGCGAATTCGTCGCGAATTTCGCCGACCAATGCCGACAGCAGATTGTCCAGCGTGATGTAACCTTCCGGTTTCTGGCCCTTCTGGCCGACCACCGCCAAGTGCGGCGCGCCCTTGGTAAAGCGCCGGAACAGCTCCAAGGCCGGCAGGTGCGCGGAAATATGCTGTATTGGTCTGAGATAGGCCTGCAAGTCGTCGAGCGGCTGGCCTTGCTGTTGGGCCAAAAACAAATCCTTCAAGTGCACCAAGCCGATTAGGTCGATCCGATTGTTGTCGAAATAGGGATAACGGCTATAGCCGCTTTCGCAGATGGTCTGCAGGATTTCCTCGGTGGGCTGCCCTCGGTACAACGCCTTGACTTCGTGGATGGGCCGCATCAAATCCGAAACTTCCAATTTACCGAAGTCCAGCGACTTGGCCAGCACATTGCGCTCGTCCTTGGTGAAACCGCCGCCGCCGCTGCTGGAACGCAGAATCAGCTTGATCTCATCGGTCGAGTAATGGCTGTCATGATGGCCTTCGCTACATAAGCCGGCTAGGTGCAGCACCAGATTGGAACTGGCGTTCAACAACCAAATCGCCGGATACATAATCCAGTAAAAGGCGTAAAGCGGTCCGGCGCTCCATAAACCTATGCCTTCGGGGTTGCGAATCGCCAACGATTTGGGTGCTTGTTCGCCGACGACGATGTGCAGAAACGAAATCGTGCAGAAGGCAATCGCAAACGATACATTGTGAATGAGTTCGGCCGAGGTGACGCCCATTTCGGCGAACATCGGTCTTAGCAGATCGGCGAAGGCCGGCTCGCCGATCCAGCCCAGGCCTAGCGAGGCGAGGGTGATGCCGAGTTGGCAGGCGGATAGATAGGTGTCGAGTTGTCTATGAACTTTGGCGAGAATTCGGCCGCGCCAGCCGCGGGTTTGTTCAATGGCTTTGATACGGGTTTGCCGCAATTTGACCAAGCTGAATTCGACGGCCACGAAAAAGCCGTTCAAACCGACCAATAGCAAGGCGCCGGCAACCAAAACAAGAGTGTTCATACATTTTTGAAAACCACAACGGAACGGCCATTATAGCCGATCGCGTTGCGTCACCGATGCTTGCTGCCCCTTCGATTTCGGGTTGCTTAGGCCGATCTCAAGCCGCCTAGAAATGAGAGCGCGGCTTGGCGGGTGCGGTTATGTTGATTGTTTGGGCTGCGCGCGGTGCATGGCGTGGGTGTGGTCTGGTAATGTTTCGCCGCGAAAAATTATCGAATTAAGCCCGCTGGCTGGCGATACCGGTGCCAATTTTCAATTCGGCCAGCCAGTTGATGAAGCGTTCGACATCGTTGCCCCGATAAATGGCGCCGTGTTGCGGGCAAAGCATGTCGATCTTGAGTCGGCTGACGCGTTCGCACCAGTCCAGTTTGGCCGACTCCGAACCCATCCAGCGTCGGTGAAAACCCTCGGCGTGTTGGATGTGGCTATCGAAGTCTTCAACAAACAGGCCGGCATTCATATTTGGCAGCAAGGCTGCTCCGACATCGCCGGAGAACAATATTTTCGCTTTGCGGTCGTAAAGTTGAAAGTTGCCGGAGGAATGCAGGTAGTGCGCCGGTATTGCTTCCAGTTCCAGGTTGCCTAACAGAAAAGTTGTACCGTCGTCGGGTAGCGCAATAAACGTATCGGCGTTGCCGCCAAAATGGGGAACGAAGCTGGTCCATAGCCGGCTTAGGTAGCATTTCAGCCGGGGGTTGAATTCCAGCCACAACGCCAGCGAGGAAATAATATCCGGGTCTTGATGGGACGCAAACAGGCCCACGATTTGGTTGGGGTTGAATTCGGTATCGATTGCCGAAAACACGTCGGGAAAAATCTCCATGCCGCCAGGGTCGGTGAGTATCGCTTGTTCGCCGTTGACGATCAGGTATTCGTTGGTATCGATTAAGTAGCTGGCCTTGGTTGGATCTCGGGCAATGGCGACCCATTTGTGCGGACCGTGTTCGTAGATAAATTCGAGTTTTTTCATCGGTTCAGTGCTCCAGCGTAGCCCGTAAGCTTGTCAATAACGAAACGATGTTGAGCACCGTTTTCTCGATTTGTTCGGCGATTTCATTGAGCACCTGACGCATCTCGCCGCCGTGCGCGGCCTCGATTTTGGCTGATCTGGCCAGGGCATTGCCGGCCTTGCAAAGTTGCAAGGTGCGTCTTGAATAGAGCGCGAGCTTTTCGATGTCTTCCGCAAAGTCATCGGTTACCGACAGCAAGGCCGCCGATTTGTTTTGCAACGGGAGTTTCATCGTCTGTTCGCCGCGAGGACTTTTGAGTAACGTTGTCATCAATAGGTGGTGTTCGCGACTAAGTTTTTTATAGATGGCGGCTTTTTTTGACATTGCATAGGTCAATTGGCTGAGTTGGATCATCGCGGTTTCCAGTTTTCGGCTGAAGAGTCTTAACTCCGAACTGACCACGCCGAATCCGAGTAGTCGCTGGCCGGAGGCTTTAGAGATCAGCATCGAATTGATGGCAACCAGATAGGATGCGGAAGAAATCCGCAAAATTTCCTTGATGTTCTCGTTTAGCGCGACTATCCGCTGCATGTCCAGCTGCGCGGAAATCGAATCTATCGGCATGGCGGTCAGTCTCCTGGTCAAATTGGCAGGGCATTCTACGCTAACGCGAGTA
>NZ_JBYMAP010000219.1:0-6442 GCF_057766305.1 Methylomonas sp. BG-2
CGCGCCAGTGCTTTTGCGTGCCTGGGACGATGAAGCGATTTCGTGAAGGTTATTTTCGTAACCGGTAAATCGCCTAAAACCCCGATTCGCGGACCACCACGCTAGCCACCCTCCGCCAGACCTTGCCGAGCAGACTGACGGCCGGCGTGTCCAAGCGCAAGCTGCCTCGGCGCACGCCGGGAAACGCGGCGCGGCTTGGGGTTTGAGTCGGCCGCAAGACGATCCGGTAGACCGCGCTTTCCGGAATCTGCAAGCGCTGGCGGTCCGGGCGCGCGGCCAGTTCCCCGCCGTAGCTCGAGGCCAGCGCGTCGGGAATTCGGGCCGCGCCGCCGCGATCGATGCGTTCCACCCGGCAGGCGACCGGGGCCGCGTCCGGATCGTCCGGGTAAAACCAGCCGGACTCCGCTTGCTCGGCGGGCAGTAAATCCTCTTCGGCCAAATAAGCCTCGACCAGCCAGGCGCTGGGATCGGCGACAATCAGCATCGCCTCGCCGGCCGGCAACCATTGACCGACTTGCAGCGCATCGTTAACGTCCAACGCCACGCCGTCGAACGGCGCCGACAAGGTCAGTTCGGCTTGTTGCTCCTGGGTACCTGCCTGCTTGGCGGCGGCGGATTCCAATTCCTTCAACAACACTCGCCGCCGCTGCAGCAAATCCTGGCGCAGGCCTTGATAGGCCAATTGCCACGCCAGCGCCCGGCCCTGGTTGTCGGCATCCGACGCTTGGTAATCCAGCTCCGGCGAACTCAGCCGCGCCAACAGGTCGCCGCGCTTGACG
Source organism: Methylomonas sp. BG-2 (assembly GCF_057766305.1). Taxonomy (NCBI): domain Bacteria; kingdom Pseudomonadati; phylum Pseudomonadota; class Gammaproteobacteria; order Methylococcales; family Methylococcaceae; genus Methylomonas; species Methylomonas sp. BG-2. Next base: position 780 of record NZ_JBYMAP010000219.1, read on the forward strand.
GTCTGGCCGGCGGCGACCGGAAAACTCTCCAAGCGCCCGGCTCTGGGCAGCACGATCTCGGCGTACTGTTCGGCGCGGATCACGGCCGGCGCGGTGGTATAGCCCTGCCACGGCAACAGCAGCACCGCAGCCAAGCCCAGCAGCACGGCCAGTCCGGTCAAACGCCGGCCCCGGCTGATGTCGCGGCCGGGCAAGCGCCACCAAACCTGCAATTCGGAAACGATGGGCCGGACGATAAACCAGCCGATTTCGACCGCCATCAATAATAAACCCAGCAATTTAAAGCTGAAGTGGTAGACCAGTAACGCGATCCCCAGAAACAGGAAGAAACGGTACAGCCAGGTTCCCCAGGCGTAGACCGCGAAAAACCGCGCCATGCGCGGCGGCAAGACTTCCGGGGCCGGCCAGTCCAAACCAAACAGCCAAGTCCGCATCCGCCAGCGGGCGTGGGCGAACGCCCGCGCTTGCAGATTGTCCACGCCCAGCCAATCCGCCAACAGGTAATAGCCGTCAAAGCGCATGAAGGGGCTGAGATTGATCGCCAGCGTGACGATCCAGGTCGAGGTCGCCAGCAAAAAAGCGCCGCTGCGGGCCGGGCCGTCGGGCAAGAAGCTCCAGGCCAAGGCCGCGACCACCGCCAAACCCAATTCGGCGGCGACGCCGGCGCCGGCAATCGCCAGGCGTTGCCGGCGCGACACCAGTTTCCAGGCCTCGCTGGCATCGGTGTACAACATCGGATACATCACCATGAAGGCGACGCCCATCGTCGGCACCCGGCAACCGTAACGATGCGCGGTCAAGGCGTGACCGAACTCGTGCAAGGTCTTCGCCAGCGCCAGCGCCAAAAACCACTGCACCAGGCCCAACCAGTTAAAGAAATGCGGAAAGGTATTCAGGAAGGCATCCCATTGCCGCGACAACAAAAACAGCGCCAGCAGCGCGCACAGCCCGAGCAGCGCGGCGCAATGCCCGCTGTAAATCCAGGACAGGCGCGGATAGCAGCGCGCCAGCCAGGCGTCCGGGCGCAGCAGCGGAATCTTGAAAAACAGATAATTGTGCAACAGCCATTGGCCGACGCCGATTCGGCGGGCCGCCGCTTGCCGGCGCAGCGTTTCCAGACCGGCCGGAGTGTCCAGGCGCAGCAAATTGTGGGTCAGCAGAAATTTGCCCAGCTCGGCGACTTGCTCGGCGCTGACCGTCAGCGTGGTGTCGCGGACGATCGCATCGGCGATCGTCCGCGGCTCCGCCAGCCGCCAGCGGCTGAGTATCTCGAATTCCGGCCAGCCGATTCGGTAAAAGCGGTTGTTGGCCGGATCGTGCAAGGTCCAGGTCGGCGCGCCGTCAAACCCGGCCGGTCCGGCCAGGCAATGGATTTCTTCCCGCAACGGCGGCAAGGCCGTCGGCTCGGCTACCATCCCAACCATAGCCGCGCCGCCGCCATCGGCCGCCGAAACAAATAGTAAAACAGCGTCACCCGCTCGCCGTAGAGTTTGGCGCTGCCTTTCAAGCCGATGCGCGGCGGCCGCTCGCCGTCAATCAGACGGGCCTTGACCCGGTACACCAGCGCATCGCCGGTTTCGGCGGCGGCCTGGTAACTGACGCTATACACCTCGGCCGCCAGCGGATGCTGGGGATCGACGTTCAAAAACACCGTCGCGGGACCGCCGTCCGCCAATTCGATGAAATCGCCGATCGGCAACCGAATATCCAACTCGACCTGATCGGCGTCGGCCAACATCAAGATCCGCTCGCCCAACTCCACCGGCCGCCCCAGCCAATCGTGCACGTCGGCGAAAATCGCCACGCCGGCGTGCGGCGCCGCGACCTCGGCACGCGCCAATTGCCCCTGCATGAAGGTCACCTCGGCGGCGTGCTGGTCCATCCGCGCCTTCAGCACCGCAACTTCCGCCTTGCTGTCGGCATCGAACATCGCTTGCTGCGCGGTCTTGCGGTATTCCGCCTCGGCCACCGCCAGCGCCTTGCGCGACACCTCGAGACGATTGGCAATATCGGTATTTTCCAGACTCAGCAAGGCGTCGCCGGCCACGACGCTTTGATTGGGTTGAACGTGAAAGGCGGCGACCACCCCGGCCAGCGGCGCCCGGATCACGGTGGGTCGCGCCGGGACGACTTCGGCCGGCGCCAACACCGACAAGCGCACCGGCCACATCAGTGCCAGCATCGCGCCGAGCGCCCAGACCTTGACCGACCGCCGCCCGAACGCCCGCCGATACCAAGCCGGTCTCGGCGCCAATGCCCGCCAGGCGTGCGCATAAGCATCGACTAGTTCAGTCAGCAACCGGGCCTCGGCCTCCAGCCAGGCCGTTTCCCTGACCAGCAACAAGCCGCCGATGTCCTGGCCGCGCGCCGTCAGCGGCAGCCACAGCACCTGGGCTGGTAGCCATTGCCGCCAATCGCCGCGCAGCGATTCCGGCAGTTCGTCCAAGTGCAGGCAGCGGAAGGGCTCCGCGCGGGCGCTGCCGTGCAGCCAACGGCAAACCGCCGCCAACCAGACCGAATACGGCGCTTGCGGGTCGGCGTCGGCGACGCCGGACAAGGCGGCGATCGGCCGCAGCGGCCGATCCAACCATAGCGCCGCCTGCCGATATTCCACCAAGCCGCGGGTTTCGTTAACCGCCACGAAGCCGAGCGCGGCCAAGTCCTCGGCGGACCGCGCCCGGCGTTGCAATTGCAGCAGCAACGCCAGGCCCCGCGCCTGGCGGAGGCGGCTGTCCTCGGTCTCGGTCATGAATTAATGGGTTTGATTAGGAAAAGCCGCCCGGCCGCTCATGCCGGCCAGCAATTCGGCATGTTTGCCGGTGATGCGGCCCAGCACGGCAACGGTTTGGCTGACCGGGTCGATGCGGGCTCCCAACGTCACGACTTCCGCCGGAAAATCCCGGTCCAGTTCGTCGATATGTACCGAAAACGCTTGACCGGCCTTCAGCCAGCGCAGCCACAGCGACGGCACGATCAGCTTAACTTCCAGTTGGCCGTCGTCCAACACGTCCATAATCGGATCGCCGGCTTTCAAATGTTGATGACGCTGGGCCTTCAGTTCGGCGACCCGGCCGTCGAATGGCGCGGCGATCTTGCACTTTTCCAGGCCAGCCTGGGTCAAGGCCACGTCGGCCTTGGCCTCGCCCAATTTGGCGGCGGCGACCTCGACTTCCAGCACGCTGATCGATTCCAGCTTGGCCAGACGCTGATCGACCTCATGGGTCTTGGCGGCGCCCTGCGCGGCGGCGCGGGCTTTTTCCAGTTGCGCTTGTTGAACCGAGCAATCGAAAGCCACCAGCAATTGGCCTTTTTTGAAGCGCTCGCCGTCGCGCACCGTCAATTCCTTGATTACCGCCGCCAGTTCGGCCGAGAGCGTGGTGGCGTTGCGCGCGGTCAGTTGCGCGCGGATTTCGGTGTCGGCGGCCGGCTCGGCGGCGGCGAATCGCGCCAACGCCAGACCGGCCAGCAAGTACCAGGCTTTGGCCATCAGGAATGTTCTCCCTGCCCGGCGTTGGCGTTGTCCGGCAACGGATCGTCGGTGGCTTGATTCGGAAAGCGGCCTTGCGCCCAATCCTGGTCGATCGCTTCGATCGCCCGCGCCAGCGTATCGACGCTATCGTCGGCCATCGTCGCCGGCAGCGGATCGAAGCCCAGCGACACGTAAAGTTTGCCCAGCGCATCCTGCGAATCCGCATAGCTCTGATGACGCTGCAGCTCGGACAACACCGAATCGACCGAGGTGCGTATCCGCTCCAGCGAACTCATCGCTTCGGTCAACTCGCTGTTCAAGACGTGATGGTGAATTTGCTGATTGATGTCGTCGAGTTCGGAAGTCAGCTTCAGTTGATTTTCGCTCAGCGCCAATTGCTGCCGGGCCAGGCGCACCTGGGTCAGTATCGCCATGTGCGCGGCCAGCCGCCGCGAGTTGGCCAGCGACTCCTGAGTTTCGGCGGTGGCGATGGCTTGCGGCGCCGACAGCAGCTCGAACAAATTCTTCGAAATCTGCGTGCCGATTTCGCCCCAGCTTTGATTCAGCAAATAGGAGTTGGAATCGTAATTGCCGCCCAATTGCACCTCGACGCCGGGCAGCAAGCGCAACATGGCTTTCTTGACTTCGGCCGAACCGATCCGGGTTTGGTACATTTCCTGGCGCAATTCCGGGCGCAGTTGCAGCGCCAACTCGTCCAGTTGCTCCTGACTCAATTGCGGCGTGGCGATGCTGGGCCAAGCGCCGGCGGCCGGGTCGGCCAATTGATAGTCCTGATTCGGCGGTAGATTGATCAAGCCGGTCAGTTCGGCCTTGGCCAGTTGTTGCTGTTCCAGCAAGCCCTCCAGGCGGCGGACGATTTCCAGCAGACTTTTCCGGTAGCGCAAGGCCTCCAGCGGCGCCCGCAGTTTTTCGGCCTCGGCTTGGCTGGCCAGTTCCAAAGCCCGGCGCGCCTCGGCTAGCACCGGCTGAATCTTGGCCGTCATCCGCTGCGCGCTCAAGGCTCGCCAATAGGCGCTGCGCACATCCTTCATCAAATTGTGACTGACCTTGCGCCGACTTTCGGCGGTCACCAAGGCTTTGTTGCCCTCCTGCTGGGCCCGAAAATAACTGACGCCGAAATCCAGAATATTCCAGCGCAAACTCAAGTCGCCCAGATAGCGGCTGCGATCCTGCGAGGTCGAGGTTTCCAGCGATTGCCGGCCGGTGGAGATCGAGCGGCTAGCCGAGGCATTGAAATTGTCGCGGCTGCGATAGCCCGCCGAGGCCACCACTTCCGGCAGCAAATCGAAGCGGGCCAGGGTCGCCTGGCCTTCCGCGACCGCCCGCTCCATCATCTTGACCCTATGGTCCAGATTGTATTTGAGCGCCCGCGACATCGCCTGATACAAGCTCAGCGGCGCGGTCAGCGGTTCCTGTTGCTTGAACAACTGACTCTGATCGAGACCGATCTGGCTCTGCCGTTCTTGCTGGGTCAGCGGCGAGGGCGTCAGCGAACAACCGGTCAACCATACGGCACCAATCGCCGCCGCTAACAGACCGGAATTAAACCGAGGAGTCGGTCGGGTAGGGTTTTCAGCCATAGCGAATTCCTGTGTCGATAAAATCATGCGGCGTCCCGAGGATCGGCAAACGCGCGCGCCAAATGGTTTAACAATGTCTCGGCGTCTTGCAAGGTGCGTTGATTGCCGAAAGCGCGCAACTGGGCGCTCAACGGCGGCTTGCCGAGTTCCGCGCGCGGCTCGCCGCCGCGACCGGGCGCGGGGCGTCCGCCGCCTTGGCCCTGGCCGGCCCGGCCGTCGCCGGCGCCGTTTTGGCCTTCGCCGCCGCTTCTGCCTTCACCGCCAGCGCCCTGCCCCGGCCGGCTCTGCGGTTTCAGCACCACGGTCACAACGGTCTGGTTGCCGCGCCCGTCGGTCGCGGTGATTTTGACCACGGTGTTCTCGGCGCCCTGGCCTTCCCGCACGCTCAAGCCGCCGGTCGCCGGATCGAAGCGCACCCAAGCCGGCAGGCTGGCGCCGTTGGCTTGAGTGGCCTGGAAGCTGACGCCGGAGCTGGTATCGAGACTGGACAAGGCTTGCGCCGGCATCGAAAACGCGTTGCCGCCGCCACCCGAGAAGCTGGCCTGCATTTGCAGCGAAGTGGTTTGGCCGCTGGTCGAAGACAAACCGCCGTC
>NZ_JBYMAP010000220.1:0-6441 GCF_057766305.1 Methylomonas sp. BG-2
GATTGCCGCTTCGCTGGCGGTCACGCCTTGCGATCGCCATCGTCGCCACGCATCGCTGCGTTGGGCGATATCGACGATCTTCATTCGAACTCTCCGTCGATCCGGATATCGCAGCCGTGCAGCACACCGTCCAGTCGGCGTTGTTTCAATACCGCATGGCAACGCTGTGCGCAGCGGGCATGGTCGAATAGCAATAACGTGTAACCGTCCGTCAGCGTGCACAGGCCGCCGAAGGTTTCGGCGAGGCTCTCCAAATCGGCGTAGGAATGCCGGCGTTGAAACAGTCGGGTTTCCGTGTCCGGATCGAGCGTTCTATCCAGATATCCAGGCCCATACCGGCGCAGGACAGTGGGTGAATCGTATCGGCTCCAGTCGATAAAGCTGGGGATCCGGTTGAGGGAGCGATCGAAGGGGGTGATTTCAGTCATGACGTTTCTCCAAGAGAAGAGCGTCACGAATAGCCCACCGGGCGAATCATGACGCCCTGGATGGGTAAAAAAATGAAAAACCGAACGGTGTGGGTCGGCTTAGTGGCTAAAGGTTTGACGGGCCTGCGCTAGCGCCCGGTCTTTCGCTGAAAGTGGCGGCAGGGTCATGCCTTCCGTGTGTTCCAACGCGGGTTTCGGTTTGGCTTTTTCCAATTCCGCACGGGCATAGATCAAGTCGAGTCCTTTGAAGCGCTCATTGACGAATGCGTCAGCCGCGGCCCAGGCGTTCGCCTTGGTTGTCCGCTTAATCAAGGTTTCAACCGCCTTGATCAAATTTGGATCGAGCTTTGAGACATCGATTTCCTCCGGCTTGACTTCAGCGTGAGGTGGTTGCTCGTTATCGGTGACCGTCGCAGCGTTCGCTGGATCGATATCGATCACGTTGGCACCATCAATATCGATGATTTTGCCGTCCATTTCCTCGGCGGCATAACCGCATTCCTCCGGAAAGGCCGCTCGGAGCGATGCGGCTTTACCGCATTTGGCCAACTGACCTTTCGGTCGTTTGATCCACATCGCGGTGGGCACTTGCGAGTTTTTACCGCCGACGGTGCTGTAGGCTTCGAGCCAATAGACTTCCTCGGTAAACGCACAACGTTTGCCGCCGACGATCCGGTAGACCGTGACCGCCACCCATTCGGGAAACGTGAGGGTAGTGCTGGATTCTTGCCATTGATCGTTATCGTCCTTGTAGCGGCCGGTAAAGGTACGGGTGATATCGGGGCCCCAGACAGGCCGATCGATACCCGCCCAAACACCGGTTCGGGAGGCAGTGGTCTGGATTTCCATGATGGACGGCCAGACGGTTTCGACATTGCGGCCTAGAGCGGCACTCCACATCGGCACGATATGCACCGGTTTTTTGAAGATGTCGAGTTTGCGGGTCTTGCAATAATCCAGGGCCATCAAGATGGCTTCCGGAGTTTTGGCCGTGGGAAAGGTGACTTCGGTCAGGACTTTCCAGGATTGCTCCGTCAGGCCGTATTGCTGCGCGGTCGCCGGCATGGGCAAGTCGCGGGTTTTATCGGGGTTGCGTTGGGGTTGAGCCATGATCGTTCTCCTAAAAAAAAGGGGAACGACATTGCCCCACGGGGAATGTGTTCCCCTGTGGGTGAATGGTTGCGCCTGAAAGACGCTGGATTTGAAGGCTGAGCTTGACGCACTCAGTACGGAAACGTCAGTTCCCGCCGCCTAAAGACGGAACGCCTGCGGTGCAGGATTTTCAGCGTGCAATTACGCTAAAAACTAGGACCAAGTTATAACAAAAAAAATTGATCGGTGGAAGTGGTATTGGGGCGCTGGAGAGTATCCGGTCGAAAAGCGCTTGTACATTACTTTCTTACTTACTTACTTTATTTCTTGTTATATGCCAAACTAGGGCCGTCGCTAACGATGGGGGTACACCATGCAAGAAGAAATCTTAGAGTTAAACGCCAACTTGGGCCGCCCGGCCAATATCGACAACGATCAGATTCTCGACGCCGGTAGGATGCTCACCAAGGCCAATCGCAATGTGACAGGATTTGCTTTACGGAAAATAATAGGTGGTGGCGATCCCAAAAGGCTCAAGGAAGTCTGGGACAGGCACAATGCCGCTCAAGAGGTGACGAATGCAGAGCCGGTGGCCGAGTTACCGGTGGAAGTCGCTGAAACCTTGTCCGCGTTGACCAAAGCCCTGGTCGACAAAGTTAACGCATTAGCGCTGGAATTAAACGACAAAGCCGTCAAAACCCAAGAGCGACGAGTGGGAGAGGTGTTGAGGGCGGCTAACGAGCAGCAAGCCCAGGCGGAACGCGAACTGGCCGATGCCTCGCAAGCCGTGGATGAACTGGAAGCCATGCTGGCCGACGAACAGGCCAGGACGGAAGCGTTGACCAAACGGCTGGCCGATTCGCAGGCGGAGAACCAAGCCCAGGCGGTCGAGCTGGCCACTTTGCGCGAACGATTGGAGGCGGCCGAGAAAAACGCGAAGGCGGCGACCGAACAGCATGAAGCCGAGCAAGCCAAACTGCGGCAACAATTGACGGGTCAAAAACAAGCCGCCCAATCTATCGCAGCCGAACGGGATCAATTGAAAACGGAATTGGTGAAAGTGCAGACCAAGGCGGATGCCGCCGAGGAGTCCCGTAAGGACGAAAGGAAACGAGCGGCGGCGGAACTTCAACGAACCGCCGATAAACTGATCAAGCTCGAAGCGGAGACGGACAACGCTAAACGAGAAGCGGGGAGTGCTCGAGAGCAGGTCGCCCAACTAACCGGCCAACTGACAGCCATGAAATCGCAGGTCGAGCAATTAATGAAAGCCATTGGGAATTAGGGGTCTGCAACAGCATCGTGGTTCGATGACTGATGGTCATGTCGGCTGTTGAGCGCAAAGAGCTGGAGGACTGAAAAGCCGCCGTTGGCGACCTTACACAATCGGCCATAACCCGCCGCTGGCGATGTCGGCGAAATTTACCATCCCTAAGGCCAGTGAAGGGCAGCTTTTCGGCAAGCAATCTTGCTCCCTCTTTGGCTTGACCCGGCCAAAACCTGCCGATGATGATGCAGGCGAAATTTTTGATCCCAATCTCCAACGAATGGCGGCTTTTTGGCAAGCAACCTTGGGCCGTCTTCGGCTCGACCCGGCCACTTTGCGACATTCATTTATTTTATGCTTAGTCGGCTACAATACCTAAACGAGTCATTCAAAGTTGGGATTACGCAGAAGACCAATCGAAATCGAAAACCTTTACCTGCTCCAATTTCAACAGTCGTTTTTTGTCCGAGTCAGTAAAGGGTCCCAAACCTAGATGTTGAAAAAAGCCATCGCCAGCGATACCGGTAGTTTTAGCAACCACCAACGAGGCGAGCAGAGGTTCTCTTTTTTGAAGGTTTTGCTCAGCAATTCGGTTTAGTATCGGAACTAATCGACCAACCACGGAAAACGAATTAGCTTTGATGCCAAACGGTTCCAATACGTCACCATAAGTCAAAATGCGTTTAGTATTCGCGGCTTCGATTAACATCAAGTAAACCGCATCGTAGCTCAAACTAGACCGGGTATCGCTTGATTTAGCCAATGGTTTGCCGTAGACCGCTGCTGTTATTTTAGGTTTTTTGTTTGGTGTTGATTGACTGGTGTCCGGAATAAATGCAGTCACTTTTGGGAGAGTTGTTGTGCTAAAGCCTGAAGGCTGATTGAATGGAACTGATTTTTCAGTAGCTGCACGATGCAAAATCGACTGAATGGCAGGTAGTGCCGGTGTCACCATAAAACCATGGTGCCCATCCCCAATTACACAATTTGCGGCTGATCCTGATTTTAGCCAGCAAAACCCAATCAGAGTACAAATGACACTATCGAGCCGATCTTGATCCGACTTGGTGGGTTTGGGTTTGACTTGCTCTAATCGTAAATACTCGACTACGGTAGATAAGCCACAATCCAATGCGAATTCGATCAGACCATCACATACAAGTTGCCAATCCGCCAATTGAAATTTTGCCGCCTGTCCTGGGTTGTACTTGGCAGCACGCCCACGCTTCCAGATGTTTGGCGACAGAGAGGGAATGGCAAGTGCGGGAAACACCTCAATCAGAAATCGTCCGTGAACCTCTGACCTGGCGGCAAACGGATTTTGAATTGCTTGCAGAACTTGAATAAAGCGCCAGACTGGAGCTGCAGCATCAAACATATTGGCTCGCCCCTGATTCGCAGGTTGAACGCCGCCACCTAATTTATTGACGATACTCCCGGCGATACGCTCCACCGGACGTATACCCGAGGCATTGTTAACGATGGTCGGTTGATCTAAAGCAATGATTTGCTTTTGGGCCGGATGGGCGAGAATAAACGCCAGTGCCTCATCAAAAAGCGCAAGCCTTGGAGCGTGAAACACCCAATTTTGGTCATTTCCCATTAACGCGGAGATGCTTCCCGGCTGCTTAGGGTTATCGGTCCATGCTGAGTCAAAACCATAAATTCCAATTTCGGGTTCCATACGCGTAATCCAGTGCTAATAAATAATTAATGAACAACGGCCAAACTAAAGGCAAATCAAGTAATTCAGATTATATCTATTGATATTTCGTCCGCTTAGCGCCGCTTATTGCACATTCACTCTAGAAACCGAATGTCGTCTTAGGGTCGGTTAGCAGGCTGGTGAAAAACTCCCAAAGCCAAGCAATTCAAGGCCGGAAGCTGCCGGCAACTGGTAAAATAGGCTATCTAAATTGGAGATGCCCCAATGCGCGGACACGATGCCATCCAACACAGCTGGTTCAGCTATGTCAGCCTGGAAGACCGTATTCCCAAATAGCATCCGCTACGCCGCTTACGGCTATTGGTCGATGGCGTCTTGGCCTCAATGGATGCCGTGTTCGCCGAGCGTTACTCCCACACCGGTCGCCCGTCAATTGCCCCTGAGAAACTCTTGCGGGCCTTGCTATTGCAAGTGCTCTATACCCTCCGCAGTGAACGGCAACTGATGGAACAGTTAGACTACAACCTGCTGTTTCGCTGGTTTGTGGGGCTGGGTATTGACGATACTGTCTGGGAACGCACGGTATTCAGCGCCAACCGCGAGCGCCTATTGTCCGAATCCCTCAGCCGCGAATTTTTCACCCGAGTGCTGGCCATAGCGGAATGGCAAAACCTGGTGTCCGACGAGCACTTCAGTGTCGACGGCAGTCTGATCGAAGCCTGGGCTTCGCACAAAAGCTTCGTAAAAAAAGACGGCAGCGGTCCAGATAAGCCCGCCGGCCGCAATCCCGAGGTCGACTTCAGCGGCGAAAAGCGCAGCAACGCCACCCACCAAAGCACGACAGACCCGGAAGCGCGGCTCTACAAGAAAGGTGAATACACCGAAGCCAAACTGCGCTACATCACCCACGCCTTGTCCGAGAACCGCAATGGCCTGATTGTCGATGTCGAAACCACCCAAGCCACCGGCACCGCCGAAATCGAAGCCGCCCAAAAAATGATCAAACGCCGCGTGCCCAAAGGCGGCAGCGTCGGTGCCGACAAAGGCTACGACCAGCCGGCGTTCGTCAACCAACTCAACGCGCAAGACATCAAAGCCCATGTGGCCCGCAAAAAGACCGGCAGTGCTGTCGATGGCCGCACCGCTCGCGGCAAAGGCTATGCCCAAAGCCTCAAGCGCCGCAAAATCGTCGAAGAGGCCTTTGGCTGGATCAAGACTGTCGGTGGCCTGCGTAAAACCCGCCACATTGGTTTAGCCAAAGTGGCAGGCCAAGCCTTATTTTGCTTTGCCGCGTACAACCTGACACGGCTGCTGAACTTACTGGTATTCACGCCGAAACCGGCGTGGGCTACGCCCACCTAGGGCGAGGTGCGCCTGAATACCGTCCAAAGACGGCGTCAGGTGGATAAAAAGTCCTCGAAACAGAGGCCTAACCGTTGAAACTCGATTTTATGACTGATTTCAACGCGAAAAAATCACGAGAACCGTGGGTAAGGGAAAATAGGCGCGAGTTTTTCACCAGCCTGTTAGACACAGTGGCGAACGGCTGCTTTCAGGTATCGGAATTCAATGACGGCTTTCCGGCCATGAATCTGAAGAGCGGACGGTCGCCAGCCGACCCCTTTTCTGACTGTCACTTAGCTTAATTGAATGTCTGAATACTAATCGTAACTTGCCGGATAATATCATTTGTTCAAGTGTGAGTATAACGCAGGGCGTCGTTGATCATTTTTTAAGTACAACTATTTCTGCTATCATCGAAGTTAGCGACGACGTGATGATCGGTTGCGGTAGATTTCCGTGGGTTTGAGTTCGAACCCGTTTCTTAAGACCTTACTTTATCCATCTCGTCGTTGCTACCCATACACCACATATGACTACGGCGAAACTGAAAGAATTAGAGTCCTTGGAGGATATTGCGCGTGCTTGTGGCGTCGAAAGTGACTTTATCGCAGCGTATGCAAACAGCCCATCTCAAAAGTCTTATT
>NZ_JBYMAP010000221.1:0-6409 GCF_057766305.1 Methylomonas sp. BG-2
TCTGCCGCGTTGGCATCCGAGCGACTGAAATACCCCGACTTCCGCGATTTGCGTCGCCGTTTGGGCAAACCGACAAACACCGAACGGTTTTCCGACAAAACCAGCCGGCACTCGGCGCAAGACCATCGATTTCGCAAAATCGAGCCACCAAGTCGAACCCCACGAACTAAATCGACGCCGTTCGTTGCCGATTGTCACTGACGACGGCTAGCGGCGACCGGCGACGCTAAGCAATTGGGATCGATTTATCCGAATCCGCGATGGGCTTGGGTCAGAAATCCGCGGGGCAATTTAATCGCCAAACAGCCGCCCATCTTCTCCATAGTGTTATCTTAATCACATTTTAATTGAGAATTTATCTTGGTGTGCTTCAATGCGGGCGGCTTTGCACGTTCCCGTTGCCACTTTCCACCGCAATACACCCTAAGGACCATCTCATGAAAAAACTGATCTTGCCGGCAATCTTTTTGCTTGGTATTCACGACGCTGGCGCGTCAACCGCATACGGTTCGCTTGGCAATTTCGACGCGGTAAACGATACCGGCGAAACCTGCCATGGTTTCGAGATCGAAATTGACGACATCCACAGCACCAGTATCGGTGGTACTTACTCATGGAATCATTACGGCGTACCGAAAATTCGGGAAGACAATAGCGACCCCAACCACCCAAAAGTTTTCGTGCGTTACGAAGCCCCGACAGCGAGCGGCACCACGACCGGTTTCACCAACCCGGCCGCGCCGGGCTCCATTTCTCCGACCAACGGACATATGTGCACCAATCCCTCGGTCAACCAGGGTTGCGAGCATTTTGGCGTCGGTATCTACGGCTCGTACAGCGCGATCAAATATAACTGGCTGGTCAAGGATGCCGCCGGCAAAGTCGTGCTGGGCCCGGCCGTGAACGTCGGCACCCCAACCTATACTTACCAGCCGCCGGTGTTCGTGCAACCGCCGGTGATCAAACCCAACCCGATACCGAATCAACCGCCCATCGTCGAAGTTCCGGCGATCGTGCAATTTCCCGCGCAAGTCGTCGCGGCGATTCCGGCACCGGTCGCGCCGATCCCGCCGGCAAAACAATTCGGCGAACCGAGCTGGGTCAAGGTCATCAAAACCAAGACGCACAAGGCCCGGGTATTAGCCTTGGAAGAATTGGTGGGCGATGACAAGGATAACGACGGTCATTCCGATTGGACCAATGGCGAACCCGACGAGGTGGAATCGGAATGGTATCTGTTGCAAACCAACAACAAGAACAATAAAAACAAATCCGAACTGGCCGGCAAAGCCGAGGACATGAAGGACGGCCGGGACGTCGTGACCCGCCGCTACGAGTTTTACGAATATGTCGGTCCGGCGGCTTCGATCGATGGCGAAAGCGGCGAAGCGATGTGCGATGCGGTGGGTCCCGATAACGTCAGCGGCGTCGATGTGGTGACCGTTACCGACGCTGGCGGCAACGATACCGAATTCGACTGCGCCAGCGTGGCCATCGTCGGCGCATACCGTGGCGCGCAAATGGGCGAGTTCAACGCGGTTGCGCCGCTTTCGACGATTAACGACATTCAAAGCGGCAACGTCGGCCAAGCCTTCCCGCAACGCGCGGTCGTCTTTGGCGGCAACACACCGTATGTAACGACCACCGGCGGCACCCTGCCCAACGGATTAACAATCGCTTCCAGCACCGGCGTGCTATCCGGAACTCCGTCCAAAGTCGGCGTATTTAAGTTTTTCGTTGAATCCACCGATGCCGACGGTAGCATCGTCAATAAAAACTACACGGTAAAAGTGACCGGCCCTGGCGACACCGATGCCGACAACGATATCGACTCCGCCGATCTGGCAACGATTAAAGCCAAGTACGGCATCGCGGTGGCGGCAAACGATCCGGCCGACTTAAATAACGACCGTAAGGTGAATATCGCCGATTACCGAAAAGCCGCGTCGCTTTGCACCAAACCGCAATGCGCATTGGTCACACCGGCACCCTGATCGTTAAAACACTCATCTAGCCCAGGCCGGGAACATTCCTCCCGGCCCATTTAATGACGGACTTTTTATGAACAAACATTTTTTCTCAAATGCGATTGCGCTTGGATTCGCCGCGTTCCTGTCTAACGCGAACGCCACCACCCTGGCCATTGAGCTCCCCGGCAATACCGACCTGTATACGGCCGAGGTGGGCTCGTTTTTCAATGCCAATATTTATGTGGATGGACTTGCCGACTTCGGCGGTTTCGATTTCAATCTGTCCTATAACAGCAACAATCTGTCCGCTGAATTACTGACCAGCGCCAGTATTTTCGGCGCGGATACCGAAATCTTCGCCAATTCCATCTCGGCGGTCGGCGGCGCCGGTAAAGTTCATTTCGCGGAAGCCATTTCAGCAACCACCACGCTGGAATCCGGATTAAACATTACCGCTCCGACGCTACTGGGCACCATCAAATTCAAAGCGCTAAACGCCGCGTTGAATAACCCGCTGAATATCACCAACCCCATTGTGTATTCATTTGACGGCACCTCGCTGGCCGGTTCGTTGCGCGGCGCGAATGTGACTATCATCCCCGCTCAAGATCCACCGCCCGTCCCGGTGCCGGCCGCGGCGTTTTTGTTTGCGCCGGGCTTATTGGCGATATTTGGCCGCCGTAACCGCAAGGCCAACGCCAATTGCTAATTCGTTTTTGAAATTTCAGTTCTACCGAAACCTTGTCGCGCGCATGATGCGCCCGGCAAGGTGTTCCGCCGAATCCGATTTCGGCGCAATCCGCCAGACTTCGGCAAATTCACGGTTGTAAACCCGAGCAAGACCCCGGAAAAGACGCAATGCGGTACGGGGAGCGGCCCCCTTCAAGCCCTAACCCTGCTCGTGGTGACTGCGCTCAGGCAGAATCAAACCATCTTCCATATGCAGCACGTGGTCCATCCGAGCCGCCAAATCGGGATCGTGAGTGACCACCAGAAAGCTGACTTGCAGTTCCCGATTCAACTCCAGCATCAGTTGGTAGATCTGCTCGGCGGTTTTGCTGTCCAGATTCCCGGTCGGTTCGTCGGCCAACACACATTTCGGTTTATTGATCAATGCTCGCGCCACGGCGGCCCGTTGGCGTTCGCCACCGGATAACTCGCCGGGCTTATGGGCCAACCGGTGACCCAACCCTACTCTTTTCAACAGCTCGACGGCTTGCTGCCTAGCGAGTTTAATCGGTTGATTTCCAATCAGCAGTGGCATTGCCACGTTTTCCAGGATCGTAAATTCGCCGAGCAAATGGTGAAACTGGTAAATAAAGCCCAGCGCTCGATTGCGCAATTGGCTAAGTCTGGCGGCACTAATCTTGTTTAAATCGGCCCCGTCGAGTATCACCGAGCCGGCACTGGGCTTTTCCAGGCCACCCAGCAGGTGCAGCAAGGTGCTCTTGCCGGAACCCGATGCGCCCATGATCGCGACGCGCTGGCCGGCCTGTATCGAAAGATCCACACCCTTCAATACGTCGACGCTCAAATCGCCCTGCGCATAACGCTTGGTCAGGCCGGCACACTGCAAAATCACGGGATTACTCATACCGCAACACCTCGGCCGGATTGACTCTGGCGGCTTGCCAAGCCGGATATAGCGTGGCCAGCAGCGACAATAAAAACGCCGCGCAGGCGATCGAATACACATCGCCCCAAATCAGTTTGGACGGCACTTCGCTGATGTAATAGACGTCCGACGGCATGAAATTAACGCCGAAGGCTTTTTCGATGGCCGGCACGATGGTCTCGACATTCAGAGCCAGCGACACGCCGCCGACGGTTCCTAACAAAGTACCGATACTGCCGATCACGCACCCCAACACGATGAAGATCCCCATGACCGATCCATCGCTCAAACCCTGGGTCTTCAAAATGGCAATGTCGCCGCGCTTGTCGGTAACCACCATCACCAAGGTCGAGACGATATTGAACGCCGCCACCGCGACGATCAGTAATAAAATCACGAACATCGCCCGCTTTTCGGTTTGCACCGCTTTAAAGAAATTACTGTGGGCTCGCGTCCAATCGCTGACCCGGTAATCGTCGCCCAGGGTATCCGCCAAACTTTGAGTAATGCGCGGTGCGTTGAATAGATCGTCGAGCTTCAAACGCAGACCCGATACCGCCGGCTCGATTCGGAATAACTTGCCGGCGTCGTCCAGGTGCATCAAGGCCATGTTACGGTCGTATTCGTACATGCCGACCTGAAACACCCCTACCACGGTAAACCGTTTCATGCGCGGCAATATGCCCGCCGGCGTCGAATTGATCTGAGGCGTTATCACGGTGACTTTATCACCCATCATCACGCCCAAATAAGTTGCGAGTTCAGCCCCCAGAATAATGCCGAATTCGCCGGGCTTGAGATCGGTTAACGCGCCGAACTTCATATTCGCGGCGACTTCGGACACCTGGCTCTCGAATTCGGGCAACACGCCTTGCAGCAGCGTGCCGCTGACTTGGCGATCGGCGTTAATCATCACTTGACCGTGTATGAAGGGTGCCGCGCCCAGCACATGCGGCAGACCGTGGGTGCGGTTCTCCAGGGTCCGCCAATCCTCCAACTGTCCGTAACGGCCGGTGACCGTGCTATGGGCGGTCATGCCGAGGATGCGTTCGCGCAATTCCGCCTCGAAGCCGTTCATCACCGACAGCACCGTGATCAACGCGGTAACCCCCAATGCGATACCGAGCACCGAAGTCAACGTGATGAACGAAATGAATTGGGTACGCTTTTTGGCACGGGTGTAGCGCAACCCAATATACAGGATCAGGGGTTTGAACATAAATAAGGGAGGATCAGGGGTTTTTACTGCATTCGGCGCAATAGCCGTAGAGGTACAAGCTGTGGTCGGTCAAGGTATAACCCAGCCGACGCGCGATTGCGTCCTGCTGCTTTTCGATGACTTCATCGGTAAACTCGTCAACCCTGCCGCATTTCATGCAGACGACGTGGTCGTGGTGGCTGCCGCTGTTCAATTCGAATATCGAGTTGCCCCCTTCGAAATGGTGGCGATTGACCAAGCCGGCCGCCTCGAATTGAGTCAGAACCCGGTACACGGTCGCGAGACCGATTTCCTCGCCTTCGGCGAGCAAAATCTTATAGAGTTTTTCGGCGGATAAATGGTGGTCGTCTTGCTGTTTTTCGAGTATTTCCAGAATTTTCAGTCTGGGCAACGTCACTTTTAACCCGGCGTTACGCAAATCCTTAGTTTCCACAAGCCTATCCCCGTCTAACAGTCAATCGTGGCATTGTATCGTTTTTTGCGGTCAGGCGCAGCGTGAATTATGGGATAATGGCCGTCCGTTTCCGACCGAATTCACTGGATGATGCAATGAAAAAACTGGCCGTTTTGCTCGCCGCCGGCCTGGCGCTGCCGGGTTGCTCCACCATTTTGAACAACCTGCCAGGCGTTTACTCCTTGGATATCGAGCAAGGCAATATTATCGACCAAAGCATGGTCGATCAACTGCGCCCGAACATGACCAAACGCCAAGTGCTTTACATCATGGGTTCGCCAATGCTGGCCGACGCCTTTCACGAGCGGCGCTGGGATTATTTGTACTCGGAACAGCCCAGCGGAGAGGATCGGCTGCAGAAACGCATTTCGCTATTTTTCAACGGCGAAAATCTGATGGGGGTTCAAGGCGACTTCCGCCCCAGCTCGCTGCCGGTCGTCAAGGAGTCCACCGAAACCAGCGTGGATTTACCCAAACGCGAACTGGACCGATCGATGTGGGAAAAAATCAGCGGCCTGTTCAGTGACGAGCCGGACACCCTGCCGCGCCGGACCGGCGCCGCGAACGCCTCCGATACCAAACCCGAGCCCGCGGCGGCGGAAAAAGGCAGGGAAATCGTCGAAGAGGAAGCCGAACAATAGGCTGAACAATTCAGGAACGACGAGTATCGTCGGCAATCAACAAACCGCCGGCAATCGCGATGAAATTGTCGGCGGCCTTGATCAGCGCCGGCGCGGTCAAACCGTAAATACCGTAAACATCGCTGGCCGTGCCGTGATCGCGGCGAATCTTCTGCAACAACGGTTCGAAATCGCCGTCGCCGGACAGTAAAATTACCCTATCCACCTCGGCGGCGTAATCCAATACATCCAACGTGATGCCGACGTCCCAGTCGCCCTTGCTGCTGCCGTCGCGACGTAAGATGTAGGGTTTCAGTTTTACCGTAAATCCGATATTTCTCAGGATGTTTTGAAACGCCTGTTGCTTGCCGTCCCCGCGGTCGATGGCGTAAGCGATCGCGACAACGACTTGCGCCCCGGATGTCGCCAAGCGCCAAAACGCGGTGTAATCAAAATGACGTTGATAGCGTTGCCGGGTCGTATAGTAAATGTTTTGGACATCGACAAATATCGCTATCTTCTCCATCCGGC
>NZ_JBYMAP010000222.1:0-6404 GCF_057766305.1 Methylomonas sp. BG-2
CAGCTCGTCGCTTTGCTGATGTCCGTTGGTTTCGAAGCGCACGTCGCGCTCCAACTCGCTATCCCAACGGCCATGACTGCCGGGTAGCAACGCAATACCCTGTTCCGCGATCAACGGCACCCGCACATGCAAGGCCAGTAACCGGCCCTGCTCCGCGCGCTGGTTGCGATCGTCGATGTCGCTGTATTGCAGGTCCCGATGCCAGTACGGCGCTTGGCCGGGATCGTCAGGATTGAAAAACAATTGAGTATTGTGAAAGTACAGCGTGTCGCCGAACAGGCTTTCCAACCAGACCGCGAGGCAAGGCTGGGCGATCCAATCGAACAAGGCCAAACGCTGCTCCGGCAGCCCCGGAAAATAGCGTGCGTCGGTCAAACCGTACATATTCACCAAGCGATTGACGATCATTAACGCCCGGTTTTCAGCCAACCACGCTCGATAAATCCGTTCGACTATCGCTTTCAGCGCCGCCATTTGCGTTTGGGAAAACAGGTTTCGCGCTAGCAAATAGCCTTGCGCGCCGAAGGTTTTGGCGTTGGGGTAGGAATCGTTCATCAGTGTGCGCCGATCGGAATGGGTTGGATTGCGACCGTCGCCGAGACCAACGAGCGGCGGGCCGGGTGGCTGGAGACAATCCGGGCTAAGCCTTGGTCCGCCGGTAACGTTCAGCCATGTCGCTGAGCGGCACCACCTTGATTTTTCCGGCATGGCCGGCCGAGCCGAACGCTTCGTAACGGGCTTGGCACAAAGCCTGCATTGCCTCCCTGGCGGCTTGATAGGTTTTACGGGCGTCCAGTTCGGCGGCATGTTCGGGCTGAGCCAAAAACCGGCGCATCGCGCCGGTGGACGCCATCCGCAGATCGGTGTCGATATTGACTTTGCGGACGCCGTATTTGATGCCTTCGACGATTTCCGCGACCGGCACGCCGTAGGTCTCGGGAATCGCGCCGCCGTATTCGTTGATGACTTGCAACCACTCTTGCGGTACCGAACTGGAGCCGTGCATGACGAAATGCATGTTCGGCAGCCGTTGCTGTAATGCCTGCAGACGACTGATCACCAACACTTCGCCGGTAGGCGGCTTGCTGAACTTGTAGGCACCGTGGCTGGTACCGATAGCGACCGCCAGCGCATCGACCCCGGTTCGCGCCACGAACTCGGCCGCTTCGCCGGGGTCGGTCAGCAGCCGGCTGTGGTCTGCGCCCCCGTTCTCCAACGAGCCTAGACAGCCGATCTCGCCCTCCACCGACACGCCGCAAGCGTGGGCCATCGCGACGACCTGCCGGGTCACCTCGACGTTGTAATCGAACGACGCCGGCGTTTTCATATCCTCCAGCAACGAGCCGTCCATCATCACCGAACTAAAGCCGGATTGGATGGCTTGCGCGCAAATGGCCGGCGCCGGGGCGTGGTCGCGGTGCATGACGACCGGAATCTCGGGATATTGTTCGATGGCGGCCAAGATCAAATGCCGCAGGAACACTTCGCCGGCATAACGGTTGGCGCCGGCGGAGCCTTGCATGATGACCGGGCTGTCGCAGGCCCGCGCCGCCGCCATGATGGCTTGCACCTGTTCCATGTTACTGACGTTGAAGGCCGGCACCGCGAAATCGTGCTCGGCCGCGTAATCCAGAATTTGTCGTAACGACGCTAATGCCATGAGGCTCTCCTAAAGCGGTTCTCGAAAATTGCCGCGACCGTCCGGCGGACGCGGCGCGCCATCGTAATGGCATTACCGCGAATTCGCCAGCGCGGCGACACCGAATTTGTCGTTAAAACGGTTCGCGGCGGGCACGAGCGCCGCGAAATTGGATGAATTGCCGACGCGGCGGGCGCTTAGCGTTTGCCGGTTTTCCCGGCGAGCGGCACAACTGATAAAATACGGACCAATTGCCGCCAACGCGCTAATTCCTCCATTCGCTGATTTTCCACACTACCCAAACCTTATGAAACTCGAAAAATCTTCCCGCTTTTCCGCCTGTCCCGGCCCCGTGGTCACCATCGTGCTGGACGGCGTCGGTATTTCGCCGCGCGAAGACGGCGACGCGGTCAAAACCGCCCGAACCCCAACCCTGGATAAGCTGATGGCCAGTTATCCGATGGTGGCGCTGCGCGCGCACGGTACCGCCGTCGGCATGCCCAGCGACGACGACATGGGTAACAGCGAGGTCGGCCACAATGCCTTCGGTGCCGGCCGGGTGTTTGCCCAAGGCGCCAAATTGGTCGCCGAATCCATCAGCAGCGGCCATCTCTGGCAAGGTCATGCCTGGCATGAGGTGATTGCCACCGCCAAGCAAGGCGGCACTTTACACTTCCTGGGATTGTTCTCCGACGGCAATGTACATTCGCATATCGACCATTTGAAAGCGATGATCGAACGGGCCAAGCAAGAAGGCGTCGCCAAAGTACGACTGCATATTTTGCTGGACGGCCGCGACGTCGGCGAAACCTCTGCATTGGACTATGTCGATCCGTTCGAGGCCTATCTGGACGGCCTACGCAGCGCGGACTTCGACGTGGCGATTGCTTCCGGCGGCGGCCGCATGCAAATCACGATGGACCGCTATGAAGCGGACTGGAGCATGGTCAAGCGTGGCTGGGACATTCATGTGCTGGGCTTGGGCAGACAATTTGCCAGCGCCCACGAAGCCATCGTTACCTTTCGCAACGAGGCCAAGGTCATCGACCAGGATTTGCCCGGCTTCGTGGTTGCCAAAGACGGCAAACCGCTGGGAACCATCGTCGACGGCGATGCCGTGGTGTTTTTTAACTTCCGCGGCGACCGCGCGATAGAAATTTCTCGCGCCTTTACCGAAGAGCAATTCAGTCCGTTCGAGCGCGGCCCGCTGCCGAAAGTGACCTACGCCGGTATGATGCAATACGACGGCGACACCAAATTGCCGCCGCGTTTTTTAGTTGAGCCACCGACCATCGACCGCACTTTGGGCGAATATCTGGCCAAGAACGGCGTGTCGCAATACGCCATCAGCGAAACCCAAAAATTCGGTCATGTCACTTATTTCTGGAACGGCAACCGCTCCGGAAAGTTCGACGAGGCTTCCGAAACTTATGTAGAAATCCCCAGCGACGTCGTGCCGTTCGAACAACGGCCGTGGATGAAATGCGCCGAAATCACCGACACCTTGATTGAAGCGGTACGCAGCGGTCACTATCAATATCTGCGGGTCAATTACGCCAACGGCGACATGGTCGGCCACACCGGCAATTTCGAAGCAGCGGTTACCGCGATGCAGGGCCTGGATCTGCAATTGGCGCGTTTGATTCCGGTGATTCTGGAAATGAACGGCACGGCCATCATCACCGCCGACCACGGCAATGCCGACGAAATGTACGAACTGGATAAGAAAGGCCATGTGGTCAGGAATGCCGAGGGTCGTACCAAGGCCAAAACCTCGCATACCTTGAATCCGGTGCCGTTCGTGTTGGTGTCCGGGGAGAACCCCGGCTACAGATTGCGCAGCGATATAGCGGCGCCGGGCTTGGCGAATTCGGCGGCGACTATCCTGAATTTGTTGGGCTTCGAAGCGCCGGAGGATTACGATCCGAGTTTGATCGAGGCGGTCTAACGAGGCCGGTTGCCGCGCGGCTGGTTTGGCGCGGCAACCGCAACTCCCGGCTTCCGATAGGTTCGCTAGCGCTGGACTTTGGCTACGCGGCTAAAGCCCGGCTCTCGCTGGCGTGGCATACCGTCCGCGCCAGCGAAACCGCATTCGCGACCAAGTACTAAGCCGACAAGGCCAAGGAATCTTCCAACGCAATTTCCAACTCGGCCAGCGCAATGTCGGACAAACCCAAACGCGCCACTTCCTCGCTGCTCGAAACCAGCAAGTCCGGTTGCGCGCGCGGCGCAATACCCAGCTTATAACAGACCATGTCGGCGACTCTGACGATCAGCTCGACCGTGCCGCTGTCGGCGCATTCAGTATCGTGATGGGAACCGGCGACGTTGCAGTAAATTTCCGGCAAATTCCAGGATCGCAATAACCAAGCGCCTTTTTCCTCGTGTTGGCGCGAGATGACTTCTTGTATCAGATCATCCGGCAGGTTTAGGCTGGGATCCTGGCGACGCAAGTCTTCCAGGCAGCGTATCAACAACAGTTCACCGATATCGTGAAACAAACCGGCCATGAAGGCCTCTTCGGCCAGCGCCTGAAAAGCCAGGCGCTTTGCCAGCCATTCGCTGCCCAGCGCCACCGCGACGCTGTGTTGCCACAGCTTGGTCATGAATTGCGTGGTGGCCGGATCCTTGGCGGTAAACAGGCCTTTTTGCATTACCAAGGTGGCGATTTGCACGATCTTTGGCAGCCCCAACCGGACAATCGCGTCCTTGACCGTATTGATTTTGCTCAGACTGGCATAGAACGACGAATTGGCCACCCGCAAAATTTGACTGGCTAGACTGGCATCCATCGCTATTTGTTTGGCAATCGCGTCCAGCGAGCGATTCTCGTCTTTCAGTGCCAACCGCAACTCGGTCACCGCGCGCGGAAATACCGGCAACGCGGTGGTTCCGGACGCAATGGCTTCATCGATTAATTCCGCAAGGGATTTATCACTCATTTTTAGTCGTGTTTGCTATCAACGGCTGCCTAACAAGCGCCGCAATTCGTATAGTGGGCGAGGTTTGCCGAAACGCGGCAAATTGTGAATAACTTCCTGCAACGAAGTCACGCCGGCCGCGGCCTTGACCAAGCCGTCCTCGACCAGCGTCACCAAACCGGCGGTCTCCACGCTGATCCGGCGAATTTCGTAGGAGGTTTTGCGCTGCAGGATCGCATCCTTGACCATTTCGTTCATGGACAATAATTCAAAAACACAAACCCGGCCCGCATAACCGGTAAAGCGGCATTTCTCGCAGCCTCGTCCCAACATAAAGGTCCCGCCGGTCAAATCCTCCGGCGTGATACTCAGACGACGCAACAAGCCCGGATCGGGACGGAACGGTTCGGCGCAATGGCGGCAGACCCGTCGCAACAAACGCTGCGCCACCACCGATACCACGGTCGAAGAGATCAAGAATGCCTCAATTTCCATATTAAGCAAGCGCAACAGGCCGCCAATGCTATCCTCGGTATGAAATGTCGTCAGCACCTTGTGGCCGGTCAGCGCCGCTTGTATCGCGGTATCGGCGGAAAACTTATCGCGAATTTCGCCGAGCACGATGATATCCGGATCCTGACGCACGATATGCCGCAAGGTTTCTTCATAGGTCAAGTTGATCTTAGGATTGATCGAGCACTGCGCCACACCGTCGATCACATACTCGACCGGATCTTCGGCGGTCACGATGCTGACTTCCGGCGCATTCAAATAATCCAGCGCGCTGTACAAGGTCGTGGTTTTGCCGGAGCCGGTCGGACCGGTAATAATCACGACGCCGGTCGGCACATCCAACGAGTCCTGGACGAAACGCTCCAACATCAACGGCGCCATGCCGACTTCATGAATATCCAGCAATTCGGTCTTGCGGTTCAATAGACGCAAAACAATTTTTTCGCCGTTGAGCGTGCTGAAAAACGAAGCCCGCATGTCGATGACGTGATTCGTCGCGGCCTGTTCGAACTGCACGCGGCCGTCCTGGTGGCGGCGCTTCTCGGCGATATCGGCGCCGGCCATCACCTTGATCCTGCTAATTAAGGGCTGAGCCAGCTTGGATGAGAAATCCTGGTAATGCACCATGATGCCGTCGATCCGGAAGCGAACCCGCAATTTATGCTCCAGCGGCTCGATGTGGATGTCGCTGGCCTCCTGACGGATCGCCTCGTCGAATATACCATTGACGATCGCGACGACCGATTGCTCGGAAACCGACATTTTCTCGGAGCCGGCGTTGCGCTCAAAATTCAACAGAAAACGCATGATCTGGGAATAGCGCCCAACCGCCGGGATAATCTCGCCGCCCAGTACGTGCCTGGCCGTTTCTATGGCCGCGTGGTCCAGCGGATCGCCGAACGCAACCAAAATGCCGTCTTGTTGTTTCTCGATCGGCAAGAAACAGTGTTTGTTGGCCGACTTGAGCATCTGCCTGGACAACAGGCCTTGGTCAACGTTGGCGATACCAAGGTCGATGACCGCGATCCCCATCAAATCCGCCAACACTTCCAGCATTTTGGACTCGGAGATCAAATTGCGCTCGACCAGGATTTCACCCAGCCGCTTACGGCCGGCGTCCTGTTGTTGCGCGGCCAGCGCCAGTTGCAGGTCGGTATTGCCGATGTAGCCGAACTCGACCAGGAAACGTCCCAATTTAACCTTGATCGGATGGCGGCGAAACAGCTCCGCCAATTGAGCCTGGGTGACGTAACCCAGATCGCACAGCACGACCAAGATTGGCTTGGCGGATTCCAATTTGTGTTGCACGCGCAACGCGTACTTGAGTTTGG
>NZ_JBYMAP010000223.1:0-6383 GCF_057766305.1 Methylomonas sp. BG-2
AGGCGGGCGCATGCGGTTTGTTGTCAGGCTTTTTGCGAGAGCTGCATGGTTTGTTACACACTCGCGGCGAAGCTTTGGCCGCGCGAGTATCCGGCGCGTCGCAAGGCGCGGGCGTTGCCGAAGTAGCCGATTTTATGTTGTTACAAACCATTAATCGCTATCAGCCGCTGCTACAGCATTTGGCCAACGAAACAAGCCTCCATCCAGAAAGCATGTATAGTCTATGTTTGCAAATCATGGGCGATCTAGCGACCTTTTACAGGCAGAACAAGCGCCCCGCCGTGATGCCGGACTACCAGCATGACGATTTGCGGTTGAGCTTCATTCCACTGATAGAAGAATTGCGGCGGCTACTGAGTATGGTATTGGAGCAGAACGCCATACAGATACCGCTAAACAAGCATAGTCAATCCGTTTACTATTCCGGTAGGCCGGATGTTAAGCTGTTGGACAGTGCAATTTATGTGCTGGCGGCAGGCGCGCAGATTTCGTCGGAAATGCTCCGCACTCATTTTCCACCACAAGTCAAAATCGGCCCAGTCGAAGAAATCACCCAATTGGTAACATCGGCGCTGCCGGGGATTTCGATTCATCCGTTGCCGGTTGCTCCCAGGCAGCTACCGTATCACGCCGGTTATTCGTATTTCGAGCTCGACAAACATAGTCCGTATTGGAAAAAAATGGCGGATTCAGGGGGATTTGCATTTCATATCGGCGGTAATTTTCCAGGATTGGAATTGGAATTCTGGGCCATCAAAAAAGGGTGATGACTATGGGGCAGGGTGGACCTTTCGGTGACGACGACAAAACCGTACTGAGGCCGATGCCGGGCGGGCGATTGCCGGACGCCGGCGCCAATCGCCCAGTCACGCAGGTCCAGCCTCCGCCGAATATTCAAGCGCCGCCGGTCAATTTAGGCGAGGCCTTACCGATTCGGCAATCCGGCTCCCTGCTCGATTTGGCCTCGGGGATGTTGTCGCTGGCGGCCAGATTGAAGCAGACCGTAAGCTACTCCGCGGTTGATGAACTGAAGCAAAAATTAGGGAAGGAGGTCCGCGAGTTCGAAAATCGCACACTGGCCGCCGGAATCCCGAGTGAACAAGGCCGGATGGCCAGTTATTGTTTATGCTCGTTCCTGGATGAAGTCATTCAAAACACACCCTGGGGGACTCAAAGCAATTGGGGTCACCAAAGTTTGTTAATCGTATTTCATAAGGAAGCCTGGGGTGGAGAGCGCTTTTTCCAAATCGTCGAGTACCTGGTTAAGCAACCGGCTCAAAGCTTGTTGTTGTTGGAATTCTGCTATGTGTTACTGAGTCTTGGATTCGAAGGAAAATACCGGATTATCCCAAATGGCTTAAATGACTTAGAACGCCAGCGCCTGGAGTTATATCAACTCATCCAACGCGTCCGGGGTGACTTCGAGCCGGAGTTATCCCCGCGTTGGCGAGGCCAAAATAGCGCAAAAAGCGGCTTGATGAAGCAGGTCCCGCTCTGGGTATTCGGTGCGGTGGCGGCGGGTTTGCTGATCCTGTGCTATTTGGGGTTTGCCTATTGGATTAACTCTGTTTCGGACCCGGTATACCGAGATTTATTAAAGTTGACCGTCGCGCCAGCCCCACCAAGCGCCGATGCGTCCGTGCCCCAACCTGCTCAAACTCAAGTGAAAGCCGCGCCGCGCCTGGAACGATTCAAGCCCTTGCTGAAGGACGAAATCGCCGCCAATATGGTGGAGGTCGTTGATGACAGCGTTATCCGCGTTCGTAATTCCTTTCCGTCCGGTAGCGATCAGGTGAAACCCGAGTTTCTGCCGATGCTCAAGAAAATCGCGAAGGAACTGCAAAATGGCCAGGAGAGTATCTTAGTGACCGGCCACACCGATGATAGGCCCATCGTGTCGGCTAAATTTCCGTCCAATTGGAGTCTGTCCACCGCCAGGGCGAAAAACGTTTTGGCTATTTTGCAAGCGTCGGCGCAATTGGCCGGCACCGCCCGAGCCGAAGGCAGGGCTGATGGGGAGCCGCTGGAGCCTAACGATAGCCCGGAACACCGGGCGTTCAATCGCCGTGTCGATATTTTGGTGAAGTGAGATAGCCGCGTGGGACGGATTATGGTTTTCTTGAAAACAAAGTGGGTGCTGGAACTGTTTGGCGTGCTTGCCGTTGCGCTGCTGATCTGGTTTGTTGGTCCGTTGATTGCGATTGCCGGCGCTGTTCCTCTCGAGCAGGAATGGGTTCGTTGGTTGGTAATAGCGATTTTGGTTGTCGTCTGGCTGGTTTATCGGATAC
Organism: Methylomonas sp. BG-2; assembly: GCF_057766305.1. Lineage (NCBI taxonomy): Bacteria > Pseudomonadati > Pseudomonadota > Gammaproteobacteria > Methylococcales > Methylococcaceae > Methylomonas > Methylomonas sp. BG-2. The sequence continues at coordinate 2,289 of NZ_JBYMAP010000223.1, forward strand.
TGCATCGGGTACTGTCGGCCAATCGCGAGAAAAAACTGATCGAGGACTTGGCGACGGCCGATGCCAGCGACGCCACCTCCGCCAGCGAAGCGGAATTGGAAGTGTTGCGGCGAGGCTTCGACGAGGCATTGCAGTTATTGAAAACGCCAGCCGGAAAATCGCGCGGTAGTCAGTATTTGTACGAATTGCCCTGGTACGCGATCATCGGCGCGCCGGGCTCCGGGAAAACCACCGCTTTAATCAACTCCGGCCTGCATTTCCCGCTGGCCGAGCGCCTGGGAAAACACGCGATTAAAGGCGTCAGCGGCACTCGAGATTGTGATTGGTGGTTTAGCGACGAAGCGGTGCTGTTAGATACGGCTGGGCGGTACACGACCCAAGACAGCCACCAGCAAGTCGATGCTTCGGCTTGGCACGGCTTCTTGCAGTTGTTAAAAAAATATCGGCCGCGCAGGCCATTGAACGGAGTTTTCGTGGCCGTTAGTGTCGGCGATTTGATGCGGCAAACCGAGGAAGAAATTTGCCAGCACGCGGCGGCGGTGCGTCAGCGCATCATGGAGTTGAACGGCCAACTGGGCGTGCAATTACCGGTCTACGTATTGTTCACCAAAGCCGACTTGCTGGCCGGGTTTACCGATTTTTACGCCAATCTGAGCGAGGACGAGCGCGGGCAGGTTTGGGGCGAAACCTTTGCGCCGGGAACAGGTGTTCAAGATTTGCCGCAACATCTCGATCGATTTAGGCTTGCCTACGACGAATTGGTGGACCGCTTGTTGCAGCGCCGGCTGAAACGCATGCAAGAAGAGCGGGATGCACAGCGTCGAGCGGCGATATTCGATTTTCCGCAGCAAATGATGCTGCTGAAATCGCCGGCTCTGCAATTTCTCGAAACCACGTTTGCGGTTAGCCGATACGAGGAGCCATTCTTTCTGCGCGGAGTCTATTTCAGTAGCGGCACTCAGGAAGGCACCCCTATCGATCGGGTGTTGTCGGCGTTGGCGAGCAGTTTCCGCCTGGAACGTCAAGCGGTGCCGATGATGAGCGGACGCGGTAAGAGTTTCTTTCTCGGCAAGTTGCTTAAGCAGGTGGTATTTCCGGAAGCCGACATCGTGGGGGTCGATCCGAAGGTCGAACGCCGCTATCGCCTGTTGTCGCTGGGCGCGTATCTGGCCACGGCGGGCGTGGTCGCCATCGCGGTGGTATGCTGGTTTGTTAGCCTGACCGCAAATAAACTGGCCTTGGCCGAAGTGGATAAGCACATAGCAGCGTTTCGCGCCAGCAATGCGGTCGGCACGGATACCCGCAGCGGATTTGTCGCGCTGTTGCCCAAACTGAATGCGCTGACCGACGCTCGCGAGGTTTATCGCCAAGTCGGTTGGAGCGCGGGTTTTGGTCTCTACCAGGGCGACAAGGTCGAAGCCGGCGTCAATGTTGCGTACGAAAAACTGTTAAGGGACAACTTCTTGCCGTTAGTCGTCGTGCGCTTAAAGGAGCGTATGCAGGGCGATGAAGGCGCCAATTTGGATGTGTTATACCAATTGCTGCGCGTCTATCTGATGTTTGGCGATCCGAAGCGCATGGATATCAAGGTCGCGCAACCCTGGGTTAAGCTGGATTGGGAGCATCAGTTTTCCACGGATCCCGAAACCCAGGCCCAGTTGCTGACTCATTTGGACAATCTGCTGGCGCTCGACTTGGATTCGGCGCCCATCGATAACAGCTTCGTCGCGTCGGTTCGTAACAAACTAACCCAGGTGCCGCTGGTCAATCAGGTCTATAGCCGCTTCAAAAGCGAGGCTCTGTTCGACCACGATCACGATGTCATGCTGGCCGGCCAATTGGCGCCGAACGGCGATCGCGTCTTTGCCGCCGCCAATGGCAAAGGCTTGGATAGCCTGATCGTGCCTGGCTTGTTTACCGCTTATGGCTACACCGACTGGTTTTTAAAGAAGGGCATGGATTACGTCAAGGAAGCCGCCTCGCAAAATTGGGTGTTGGGTGTCAGCGCCACCGATACTGTGTTGGAATTGGATCGCCTGTACGGCGACTTCAAACGTCTGTATTTGGCCGATTATCAAAAGACCTGGGATGGCGTGCTGACGGCGGTCAAGTTTCGTCCGCAACCGAGCACGACGCAACTGGTCGATACCCTGGATCTGTTGTCCCGACCCGATTCGCCGTTAAAATTGCTTTTGGAGTTGGTCGAAAAAAATACGTCGTTAAGCAAGCTATCGGCCAACTTGGCCGATAGCTTGACCAAGGCCGCCGGCGGCGCCTTAGCCGCTCCCGAAGCGGCCACCCAAAAGTTGCTTGCGATGGCCAAGCAAGGGGATAGCGGTATTGATCCGGTTAAAGCCCTGGAGGCGTATTTCGAGCCCTTCAACCTGCAAGTGCGCGGCGCTGCCGATAGGCCGGCGCCGATAGGCTCCACCCTGACCAGTCTGAAGAATTTGCACGATTACTTGATGCAGATCGGCGCCGCCAGCAATGCCGGCGGCCAGGCCTTGTCCACCGAGGCCGCCAAAGCCGCTGGTGGCGGCATCGATCCTATCCAGGCAGCCAAAATGGAATTCGCGCGTTTGCCGGGACCCATTGCCGCGTCGTTGAACGCGCTGACCGCAACCGGCGGTCAGCAAATCAAGACCGGCGCGAAGGGGCAGTTGAACGATTTGTTGAAGACTTCGGTCAGTTTGCCCTGCAAAGCCGCTTTGACCGGTCGCTACCCGTTCGCGAAAAACACCCCGCAAGACGTTTTGATGGCCGATTTCGGCAAGGTGTTTGCCGCAAACGGCGTGGTCGACCAATTCTTCAATACCAATCTGAAGGCCTTCGTCGATACGGCGGCGGTGCAATGGCGAGAATTGGCTTCCGATAACGCATTAGGCTTGGCGCCGGCCAGCATTCGTCAATTTCAGATCGCCGCTAAAATTCGCGACGCGTTTTTCCCGAACGGCGGGGCGGTGCCGCAAGTGCAGTTCGAATTAAAACCGCTGACCCTGGACGACCGGATCGGGACTTTTCGGCTGAATGTCGAAGGCCAGGAACTGGTCTATCGCCATGGTCCGGAGCAGTTGACCAAATTCCAATGGCCCGGCACCAATAACAGCGCGGGGGTTCGCGTGGTGTTCGAAACCCTGGACGGCAAGCAAGTCAGCCGGGCCAAGGAGGGCGCATGGGCTTTGTTCCGGATGCTGGACGAATTTAATATCGAGCCGACCAGTCTGCCGGACCGCTTCAATTTGACCGTGCTATTGGAGGGGTATAGCGCCCGCTTCGAACTGCGGGCCGCCAGCGTGAATAACCCGTTCGGCATCAGTGAGTACCAAACCTTTCGTTGTCCGGAGTCGTTGTGAGTGTTCCAGAAAATCACCGCGTCGGTTTTTTCGGGAAAGTGCCGGCGCTGGGCGATTTTGTCAGTCGGCGCTTGCCCAGGCAATTTATCGATCCTTGGGACCAATGGCTGCAAGGTTCGTTGCGCGCCAGTCAGGAAATGCTGGGCGACCAGTGGCTTTCGCTATTTCTGGTCAGCCCGATTTGGCGGTTTACGCTAAGTCCCGGCTTGTGCGGGCCATCGGCTTGGGCTGGTGTAATGATGCCCAGCGTTGATCGGGTGGGGCGCTATTATCCGCTGACTTTGGCGCAGGCGGTCGATGCCAATGCCGTTTCGGCTTTGTTCTTGCCGGAGTCCGATTGGTTTTCCCGTTTGGAGGACGCGGCATTGGCCGGTTTGGCCGAGCAGTTCGACTTGGATGGCTTCGATCGCGAGATTCTGGCGATCGATGCCGCGGCCGCCGGTCAGTTCGTGCTGGATTCCGTCGGAGATCGCGTTGGAGCCGCCAAACAGGCGGTGCGCTTCGATCTGGACTCGTTGGCGCAAGCGGGTAGCGTGTTTCCTCGCTTGAGTCAGGTGCTGCTTGACCGCTATCTGGGCAACTACAGCTTATGGGCTTGTCACGGCACTCAGCAAGGGCGGCCGAATTTTTTGTATTGCGAAGGACTGCCGCCGCTCGATGCCTATGCCGGTTTTCTACAAGGCGCGCCGGGCCAAAGCAACGCTTGGCAGTGCCAAGTGTTCAGTCTTGCGAAGCCGTTGTC
>NZ_JBYMAP010000224.1:0-6377 GCF_057766305.1 Methylomonas sp. BG-2
CCCTACCCAGCGGCGCCCGGCTGTATCTGGGCATGAGCATGGCGGCCATCGACCAGCAATCCCGCCAGCTGTTCGGCTTATTTGGTGGCGGCGTGCTGGTGCTGTTAGTCGCCACGATCGGCCAACAACTGATGCTGAAACGCACCATCGTCGCGCCGATCGCCGCGCTGACCGACGCGACCGAACGGGTGCGCGTCGCGGCCGATTACCGCCACCGGGTACCCGCCGCCGGCGCCGAGGAACTGGCGCGCCTGGGGCAAAACTTCAACGCGATGATGGCCGCGATCCAGGCGCGCGAACAGGAATTGCGCCACGCCAATGTTTTCCAACACACGATATTGCAAAACATCGCCCACGGTATTGTCTCCACCAGCCCGGACGGCACCGTCACCAGCTTCAACCCCGCCGCCGAGCGGTTGCTGGGTTACGCCGCCGCCGAAGTCGTCGGCAGCGCCACCCCCGCGCTGTGGCACGACGGCGAGGAAATCGCCCGCTACGCCGGCGAACTCTCCGCCGAGTTCGGCGCAAGCATCCCGCCCGGCTTCGAGGTATTCGCCGCCAAGCCGATCCGCCATCAACCGGAAGAGCGCGAATGGACCTTCATCCGCAAGGATGGGCAGCGGATTCCGGTGTATTTGTCGATCACCGCGCTGCGCGACGACGCCGGACGGATCGGCGGTTTTGTCGGCCTGACCTACGACCTTTCCGAACGCAAGCAAACCCAGCAACGCCTGCATTTGCTGAGCTTCGCGCTGGATCGAGTCGATGAAACGATTCTGTTGATGGGCGAGAACGACCCTCACTTTTTGTACGCCAATCTCAGCACGGTGCGCACCCTCGGCTACAGCCGGGAAGAACTCACCGGCGGCATGTGTCTGCTGGACATCATCCCGGATTGGACCAGCGATACCTGGGCGAACTTCAGCCGGGAATTAAGCGAGCGGCGGCGCACGCAATTCGAAACTCGGCAGCAACGCCGGGACGGCCGGCGCTTTCCGGTGGAGTTGACGGCCAATGTGTTCGAATTCGCCGGCCAGGTATACAACTTGGTCATTTGCCGGGACATCAGCGAATGCAAGCAAGCCGAGGCGGCGCTGGCTAGACGGGTGCGCGAGTTTCGCACGCTGACCGAGAATCACCCGGACGGCATCGTACGTTTCGATACGCTGGGCCGGCACCTGTACATCAATGCGTCGGCCGCGCGCAGCTCGGGAACGACCGACATGACACCGTTCGGCAAGACCGTGTGCGAATTACCGATACCGGGCAATCCGGACTTGACAAGGCCGCTGCTCAACGCCGTGCTCGGCGTGGTCGGCAGCGGAACGCCGAATTTGATGGAGTTTACCTGGCCTAACGGACGTACCACCGAAATTCGCCACATACCGGAGCTAGGCGAGCACGGCGAGGTCGTCAGCGTGCTCGCGATTGCCCGCGATGTCACCGAGCGCAAGCGCATCGAGGCGGAACTGAACCAATATAAATTAGAGCTGGAGGACACCGTGCGGCGCCGCACCGACGAATTGCGCCTGGCTCGCGACGCCGCTGAAGCCGCGAACAAGGCTAAAAGCGTTTTTCTGGCCAACATGAGCCACGAATTGCGGACACCGTTAAACGCCATCCTGGGGTTCTCAGGCATGATGCGCCACGACCCGAGCCTTACCGAGCATCAGGCGGAAAGCCTGGATATCATCAATCGTAGCGGCGAACACTTGCTCAATCTGATCAACGATGTGCTGGAAGTCGCGAAAATCGAAGCCGGCCGCCTGCAACTGGAGATTACCGCATTCGATTTGTACGCGCTGGTCAAGGATGTCACCGAGATGATGCGCATCCGGGCCCGCGAAAAAGGCTTGTCTTTAGTCATCGAACAAGCCGACGAATGCCCCCGCTACGTCCGCTCCGACGAAGCCCGCATCCGGCAGATATTAATCAACCTGATCAACAACGCCGTGAAGTTTACCGAGCGCGGCCAAGTCACGTTGCGGATGGGGATCAAACACAACGCCAAACACCATCTGCTGATCGAGGTGGAGGACAGCGGCCCCGGCATCGCGGCGGCAGATCAATCGCGCTTGTTCGAACCCTTCGTACAGTTGGCGGACGGCGTCTCTCAGCAAGGTACCGGCTTGGGCCTGACGATTACCCGCCAATTCGTCCGCATGCTGGGCGGCGACATCCGGGTCAACAGCGAGCTGGGCCGAGGCTCGTTATTTCAAGTCGATTTGCCGGTGGCGCTGGCCGGCGCGGACGGCGTCAGCGAGGGTTCCACCGCTTCCAGCGGCAAGGTGATCGGTCTGGCCGACGGCCAGCCGAACTACCGGATACTGATCGCCGAGGATCAGCGGGAAAATCGCTTGCTGTTAAGACGCTTGATGACCAACCTGGGTCTGGAAGTGAAAATCGCCGAGAACGGCCGGGACTGCGTAACTTTATTCGAAAGCTGGCACCCGGACTTGATTTGGATGGACCGCCGCATGCCGGTGATGGACGGCATTGAGGCTACCCAGCGGATTCGGCAAACGCCGGCGGGTGGTAACGTGAAAATTGTCGCGGTCACCGCCTCGGCGTTTAAGGAACAACAACAGGAAATGCTGGACGCCGGCATGGACGACGTCATTCGTAAGCCCTACCAGTTCGCGGAAATTTACGACTGCCTGGCTCGGCAACTTGGACTGACCTATCGCTACGCTACCGAGGCCATGCCCCCCGCCGCGCCGCCGGTGGACACCGACGCGCTGGCGGCGCTGCCCGTCGAATTGCGCGATCGGCTGGCCGAGGCATTGGAAAACCTGAACAGCGAGGCGGTTGCCGCGCTGATCGCAGAAATTGCCCCGATCGCGCCCAATCTGGCCGTCGGCCTCGCCAGCGCGGCCGACGAGTTCAACTACCAAGCGTTGCTGGAGTATCTGGAAGCAGCCAAGCGCAACAGCGTTTAGACCGGCGCCGGTCTACACGTCGCAGTTTTCTCGCGGTTCAACGACGACTCGGCGCGAGATGGCCCACTGCGGTGAATGATCCGGCGCGGCGTGATGCGCAGACCCTTCGGTTAAAAAAGCAGCCGCTTGTGCAGGGCAAGACAACTCGGCCTACAATAACCGGGTATAGACGACCGATACGGCGCCGAGGCAGGATGCGTCGATAGTCCAAGGAAGCGCCCGTCGGCAAAATCGGCGAATTTCGCCGTCGGCGGCCAACGATCAAGGCTCCCGGCGCGGAAATTCGAGTACACCAACCCATCGGCCGCGCCAACCCAGCCAGCAGCCGAGCAGCCGGAGGAGGCCTGCCTTGACCAGGGAACACCCAATGATCGATGAACAATCCGGTTCGACTTCGTCCAAAGGCCTGATCTTAGCGGTGGACGACACCCCGGCCTCGCTTAGGCTGCTGACCGACGTGCTCAAGGCCGAGGGCTACGAAGTGCGCTCGGCGATTAGCGGCGAGCTGGCGCTGCACGCCGCCGAGATACAGGCGCCGGAACTGGTATTGCTTGACGTCAGCATGCCGGGCATGGACGGTTTCGAAGTCTGCAGACGGCTCAAGCAAATCCCCGGTTCCGGCGACGTGCCGGTCATCTTCGTCAGCGCGATGTCCGACACTCAGGAAAAACTGCGCGGCTTCGAATTAGGCGCGGTCGATTACGTCACCAAACCGTTTCAACGCGAGGAGCTGCTGGCCCGCGTTCACACCCATCTGGAACTCAACCGACTGCGCCATCATTTGGGCGATATGGTGGAAGAGCGCACCCAGTCGCTGAAACGTAGCGAATTGAAGCTGAGGGCCAATTTGCTGGAGTCCATCACCGCGATCGCCGCCACCGTCGAGATGCGCGATCCTTATACCGCCGGCCATCAACGCCGGGTAGCCCAGGTCGCCACCGAAATCGCCCGGGAAATGGGTCTGCCGGAAAACCGCATCGAAGGCATGCATCTGGCCGCCGTGGTCCACGATGTCGGCAAGGTCAAGATTCCGGCGGAAATCTTGTGCAAGCCGGGCCGGCTGACCGAACTTGAGTTTTCGTTGATCAAATTGCATGCCCAGGATGGTTACGACATCCTCAAGGCCATCGATTTCCCGTGGCCGATCGCCGAGTTTGTCGGCCAACACCACGAACGCCTGGACGGTTCCGGTTATCCGCACGGTTTAAATGGCGGGGAAATCCATCTGGAGGCCCGGATCATTGCGGTTGCCGATGTCATCGAAGCGATGGCATCCCATCGCCCCTACCGGCCCGGTTTGGGCATTGACACCGCCTTGGCGGAAATCGAAAGCAAGCGCGGGATCATGTTCGATCCACAAGTCGCCGACGCCGCGCTTCGGCTGTTTCGCGACAAGGGCTATCGGCTGGACAATTGACCGGCTGGGGCCGAAACGCCCGGCCCGGAAGCTGGCTTGTTCAGTCGCTGTAACGATAAATCGCCGGGATTTCGGCGGTATGATCCAGTTCGACCAACTGCTCGATAATCCCGTCATTCAAACCGTACACCCAGCCGTGCAGTGTGGGTTTGTGACCGTATTTCCAGGCTGACTGGACAATGGAGGTGTGGGACAAACGATAAACCTGCTCCAGAATATTCAGCTCTATCATGCGATCGATTTTTTTGTCTTCGCTCAAATACGCCAATTCATCCTGATGCAGCCGATAGACATCCTTGATGTGCATCAACCACTTATTGGTAATCGTCAGATCGCCGCGTTGCGGCTGCATCGCCGCCTTGACGCCGCCGCAACCGTAATGGCCGCAAACCACGATATGTTTCACCTTCAGCACCGCAATGGCGTATTGCAAGACGCTCAGGCAATTGAAATCGGTGGTAATCACCTGATTGGCAATATTGCGATGCACGAAGATTTCGCCGGGCTGAGCGTTGACCACCGTTTCCGCCGGCACCCGGCTATCGGAACAACCGATCCATAAAAAATCGGGACGCTGTTCCTTGGCCAACTCGACGAAATAGCCAGGCTCCTTCGCCACCATATCCCGCGACCAGGCCCGGTTTTCCAACAGTAATTTAGAGGGTGTATGCATGGCTCGACCTATCGGTTTGGGTGGTTTGCAACCGGGATACGGTAATGCCACAACCCGCCAGACAGTGCGCCGTCGGCGAGGCGGGTTTGGACCCGTATCCCAAAACCCGCCATTATCGCCGATGGCGCCGATGATTTCGACCGATCGCGTTCCGCCGGGATGAGGGCCTAATACTCGACCTTGATGGAACCGATGAAGCTGATCGGCGCGCCGGGCATGTTGCCGTAAAACCGCTGGCTGGCGTCGAAAGTATCCGCGCCGGTGAAATAGCGCTTGTCCAACAGGTTGTAAGCATTGAGTTGCGCGGTCATCCGAGTCGGTCCCACCTTGAATTTATATGCCGCCGAAGCGTCCCAAGTCGCGTAGCCGGGCAGCTGAAAGCTGTTTTGCGGATCGCCTTGGCGCTGGCTAGTCACCCGGATACCGCTGCCCAAACTCAAGCCGACCAGCGTCGGGACGGTGAATTCATACTTCAACCAGAGGTTGGCCGAATGGCGCGGCGCGTTCGGGAAACGTTTGCCCAGCAAACTGACGCCGCCGTAGACGTCCTGCTCGGTGAATTGGGTAATCCGGGTATCCAGATAGGTGTAATTGGCGATCAAACTCCAGTTTTCGGAAATTTCGCCGGCCAAATCAAACTCCACGCCCCGGCTGCGCGCCTCGCCGACCGTGGTCATATAGCCAAGGAGAGCCAGCGCGGGATCGGGATTTCCCGTCGCTAAATTGGTTTTGACGATGTCGAAATATGCCAAGCTGGCGGTTAATTTTTGATCGAGCAGTTCGGTTTTGATCCCGCCTTCGAATTGTCTGGCTTCCTGCGGCTTTAGCGGCGTGCCGTCCAAATTGCGGGCGCTGTAGGAATTGTTGGTACCCAAGGATTCGGTATAGTTGCCGTACAAGGACAGCCACGGAAAGGCGCGATACAACACACCGACCCGCGGGCTGAATTTACCGGCGGAAACATGGTTGATGTTCAACAGCGCTTCGGCGGCGGCATAGGAGACACTGGAACCACCAACGCCGTAGTCGGCCCAGTCGTAGCGGCCGCCGCCCAACAAATGTAGTTTGTCCCAAAAAACCATCTGGTCCTGAAAATACACCCCGTTCCATTCCTGATGGGTATAACCGTAGTTCAACGGTAATAATGGCAGGGTTCCGTTAAAGGGTTGCGGATTGTAGATGTCGATGGTGTCAACGGCGGCGCAGCAGCGATTTTCGCTCTGGTCGGTGTAGGTGTAATAATCGTGGCCAAGCAGCAGCGTATGTTTAACGCCCCAGGTATGCAGGTGGCCGAGCAAATTGGTGTTGAACGAATACGTCTCCGAGCTTTTGACGTGGTTGTCCCAGT
>NZ_JBYMAP010000225.1:0-6331 GCF_057766305.1 Methylomonas sp. BG-2
TGCTCGACTGAGCACCTGCGATATGCGACGCCAAGCACCGGAGGGTTTAAGCGGACAAATCGACGGGATAACCGATTTGCATGAGCACCACCGGTAGGGGAAGCACAAGACAAATTGGCTTCCAATTCGCACGAACACAAACACCGTGTCCACCCTGCTCGACTCGAACCGTACTCGATTCCTACCTCGCACTCACGGCAAACCCAGCCTGGCTTCGGAGTACAAACCTAGGTTTGTACTCCAGAACTTCCGGCACCAACCGGAACCGCACGCGATACGAACCCTAGCACGCTACCCGAATCGGTTGAGCAACATAGCCACCGCGACGGTTTTTGTCCCCTGATGCCGCGCCGAGCACCGGAGGGTTTGAGCGGAATTTGCCCGACAGGGGCACGGCAGGGATGCCGCGCGTTTTCGGAGGGCTAGGACAGCCCTTCCGAAAACCGCGCTCGAACCCGCAGGCGCGCAGGACAAATCGGCAGGATAGCCGATTTGCATGCGACAGCACCCGCAGGGCGAGGTACAGGGATGTGCCGAGTGAGCTAAGCGGCATGGGGTGTCGTTTCTTTTGGATACTTTTCTTTGGACAAGCAAAGAAAAGTATCTCGGCTGTCGGGCCGAAACCCGACATTTAACGAGCCGTCGCGGCAGCGAAACAATTGAAACAAAAGCGTTTAAAACGATCAGGCGTCAATCTACTCTATCGATGCGCTTCACGTTGTTCAGCACATCCTATGGTCCTGGCTTCGGAGTACAAACCTAGGTTTGTACTCCAGAACTTCCGGCACCAACCGAAACCGCACGCGATACGTACCCTACCACGCCACGCTAGCCGGATAGGATAAGCAACGTTGCAACCGAGACGGTTCTCTCCCCCTGATGCCGCGCCGAGCACCGGAGGGTTTGAGCGGGATTTGCCCGACAGGGGCGCGGCAAGGATGCCGCGCGTTTTCGGAGGGCTAGGACAGCCCTTCCGAAAACCCCGCTCAAACCCGCAGGCGCGCAGGATCAAAGCGGCATGGGGTGTCGTTTCTTTTGGATACTTTTCTTTGGACAAGCAAAGAAAAGTATCTCGGCTGTCGGGCCGAAACCCGACATTAAAAATTAGCTTTCGCAACAGCGAAACGATTAAAACAAAAGCCTTTAAAACGAGCGGGCGTCAATCTACGCTATCGATGCGCTTCACGTTGTTCATCCTATGACCCGGCTAGATTTAGTTACGAGCATTAAAGGTCTTGATCAGGTAGGAGTCGTTCAGTGTCTTCTGCGTGAGGCCAGACGCCTTGCAAACCTCCTTGAGGAAATCGATCAGTGCGACTTCCGCATTTGGTTTGCCCTGAGCCTGCAACGCCTCATACAGTTTCCCCATTCGCTCTAGGACTGTGTCAGAGTCAGCGAAGACGGCAAGCACTTCGTTCATCGCACAGGAAAAGGCATCGCCGGAAATACTAAAACGGTTACCGAGGAGGCGACGAGCGAGATCGAGTTTAAGTTTGTGGCGTTCAAGTTTATAGAAATACCAAGTCGAAAGCACCGCTCCCAGAATACCTGATATTAATGAGGAAATGACAGTGACAACGATGGCCTCAGTATTCAATTTGGATGTTCCGTGAAATGAATTGATTAACTAACCAACTATTAGACAATTCGGCAATTCACACGGTACGGCGTGATATACCTAGTTATGAATTCTAACAGACTAACCAAGCACACAACAGCCCCAACCATCAAACCCTAATCCCTTTATAATCCAACGCCACACCAAAACCCAGCCGGAGCCCCCATGCTCAAACACGCCAACGCCTGGAAAAACCACTTCCCGGAATTCGCCGGCTGCCGGGACGCGGTGGTAGCGCAGTTGATGGAAGCCGCGACGCTGGTGACAGTGCCGGCCGGCCAACAGGTGTTTTATCCGGGCAAGACTTGCGAACATTATTTGCTGCTGCTGTCCGGCAGCGTCAAGGCGCAGATTCTGTCCGCCGACGGCCGCGAAGTGTTGTTGTACCGAGTGTTGCCGGGCGACTCCTGCGTACTGACCACCTCCTGCCTGCTCGGCGACAGCCAGTATCCGGCCGAGGGCTATAGCGAAACCGACATCAGCGCGTTCGCGATCCCGGCCCACGTGTTTCACCGCTGTTTGCAACAATCGGCGTTCTTCCGCGAGTTTGTATTCCGCAATTTTTCGACGCGACTGGCCGACGTGATCAAACGGATGGCTGCATTGAGCTTTGCCAGCATCGACCAGCGCCTGGCGCAAACCCTGCTGGCGGCCGACTCCCCCACGATCCGGAAAACCCATCAGGAACTGGCGCTGGAACTGGGCTCGGTGCGGGAAGTGGTGTCCAGGCATTTGAAGCGTTTCGAAAGCCTGGGCTGGTTGAGTTTGCAGCGCGGCAGCATCGAAATCGTCGACGCCGCCGCGTTGCGAGGCCTGTTGGCCGGCGGCGATTAATCGTCGCGCTGTTGACGTTGCTCGTTGCCGACCAACTGGATAAAAATAAACCCGAGCACGAAGCCCAGCATCGCCGCCAACATCAGCGGCAACGCAAACGGGATGTCGTGCGGATCGCGTAGATTCATCTGCAAAATGCTCTCGGCAAAACCAAAGATCAATTCTTTCATAGCCATTACCTACCGTTATTAGTGATCGGACGCCCGCGATACCGGTTGACGGCGACGGACGATGCCAATGTAACGCCAGGTTGAATGGCCCTCAGTGACTAAGTCACCGAGGCGGAGTACAAATCTAGATTTGTACTCCAGTGATTGCCGGCTTCAGCGCCCGGAATGCGCACTCGAATGGGTACTACGGCAAATCGTCGCGGTCTTCCGGCAAATTCAGATTCCGAAAATCCGCATGCTCGGTAAATTGCCTAGCCAAACGCTCGCGCCCCAAACTCGCCAAGGTTTGCCGAAAACTGGAATACGGGTAGTCCTCCAGGCCGCTCACGTAACCGTGCTTAACCGGATTGTTCAGCAGATAGTTCAAGCGCGCAAAGTAGTCGCGTTCGTCGCGCGGGCAGTAGTCCCAATAATTCCACCATATCGGTAATTCACATTGTTGGCGGGCCAGGATGTGGCGGGCCGACAACACGTGCAGCTTGCGGAAGATTTTTGGCAAGTCGCTCCCAAGCGCGCTGGTCGCCAGCAGATGGTAGTGGTTGTCGAGTATTACCCAGTGTTCAAGTTGCCAAGCTTTTTCGGCCAGACAGTCCCGCATGGTTTCCAACAAATGTTGTTTAACGCCGTGTTCTCGTAGCAGTGGCCGCCTTCGGTAAATCGCTCCGGTGACGAAATACCGCGCATGATCGAGTTGCAAATGCGCTGGCGCGTGTAGACCTTTCTTTAACATCGGCATCAGCTCCCCGAAAAGTCGCTTTCCGAGTCTAACGAAATTTATCGGCAGTACAAATCTAGATTTGTACTCCGGGAGATGTCCAGGCGACCAAAGCCCTCACACTATCGCCGCGTAGCCGGCGACCGAGGTGCAACCGTGTCGATATAGACTTAGAAAAACGCTTGACGGCAAAAGCTCAGCGGATTGCGAGGGCTTGGCCAGTGCCCGCCCAAACTCAGGCCCCCAAAACGACGCCGGTAACCTGCCGGAGTAAAAATCTAGATTTGTACTCCCGATTTTTTCCAAGAAGCCCACCACCCCCCACCAAAAAACGCCACGGCCATCGCTGCGTAGCCGGCGACGAAGGGCCAGGTCGTGGCGGGGCCGTAGGCGTTGACGATGGCGCCGCCGGCGATCGCGTAGCCATGCATCAGGCCGGTGGCGCTGATCGCGGCGGCGGCCAGTGCCCAGTTCGCGGCGGCGCGGTAGCGGGCTTCGATCAAACATACCGTCAGCGCCGACCAGATCATCGACGTGAAAATAAAGCCGCGTTCCAGCGCAATCAAGCCGGCTATCGGCAACTGTTGCGCCAACGCGGCCAGACCGACCGTTTCGACGTTGGCGCCGGCGGCGCGCAAGCCGCTTTCCAGCATCAACAAGCCCCAGCCCGCCAGAGCCGGGAAAAAGCCGACCACCACCGCCGGCGCATGCTCGGCCGGCGTGGCCTGAAAGGCTTGGGCGGCGATGGTGATGCCTATCCACAGCAAGATGGCCGCGCCGGCCTCGACCGGCACCAACGCCGCCACCCAGCCGACCAACCCCAACAGGCACAGCGCGGTGACGGCGACGCCGTTGGCCACCGAATAGCCGGCGCCGGCGCCCATTTTCTTCCAGCCGGGGTGGCCGATGTAGATCGTGGTCGGAAATACGCTACCGCAGCAGGCCGCGGCGATCGTACCGACGCCGTTCATCGCCAGCGAGCTACGCACGTCGAAGCGATCGCCGGCCGCTTCGGCGCTTTCCAGGTTTTGCAGCGAGCCGATCAGATTGAACAAGCCCATCGGCACGATCACCGGCAGGAATTGCAGCAGGTAATTCGAGAAGGTCGCATCCAACAAGTCGCCGAGATACAGCCCCGGCCATTGCGGCTGCAGCACGAAGGCCGTGCTCAGCGCGGCGGGGTCCATCCGCCCCAAGCTCCAGGCCAACCCGGTCCCCAACACTACCGCGACCAGACCGGCCGGCACATCGTAGGGCAGACGCAATCGGCCGATGTACTGCAGCAAAATCACCGCCAGCGGCAGCAGGCCAACCAAGGGTTGGGCGAAGATCCGGAAGCAAAAATCCATCGCGATGAAGGTGATGGCAATGCCGGCCAGCGTCGCCAGCAAGGCCGCGCGCGGCGTGATGCGTTTGACCCAGCCGGCCGCGAAGGCGCCGGCCAGTTCGATGACGCCGGAGCCCAGACAAGCCGCCAAGCCGACCCGCCAGGCCAGTTCGACATCGTGACTTTGCTCCAGCACCGGTTTCATCACGAACAACACGTGAGCAAACAACGACACGGTGTTGACGCCGTAGGGCAACGCGGTCACGTGCGTCTGGCCGGTGGCCAGCGCCAGCCGGCGCGCCTGCCAGGCGTAAAAACCGTTGCCGATCAGCAGGCTGACCGCGACGCCGGGCAAGATCCGCCCGAACACCAGATCGGCCGGCATTTGCAGCAGGTTGCCGCACAACACCGCGATCAGGATCAACTGAATCAAGTTATCGACGAACAGGCCGAAAAAGCCGTCCAGATCGCCGGTCCGCCACCAGCGGAACGGCGCGCGTGCATCGTTTGGCATCGCTGTTCCGGCTTAACTTTGATACGACAGGCGTTCGCCGTGTACGCCTCGCCAATCCAGCGAGAAGGTCTCGACGGCGCGATCGGTGGCCGGCGCGGCCAGCAGGGCCCGGGCAATGTCCGGCGGCAGCGTCACCGACGCGACGCCGAGCTTCAAGACCTGCAAGACCTGTTGCACGTTTTTGAAGCTGGCCACCAACAATTTGCTGGGCAGTCCGTACCGGTCGACCAGCGCTTGCAAATCCCCCACCACGCCGAGCCCGTCCTGGCCCAGATTGTCGATGCGATTGAGATACGGCGCCAGATAGTCGGCGCCGTTCAGCGCCGCCAGCCAACCCTGCTGCACGGTGTAGACCGCGGTCGCCAACACCGGAATGTCGTGCTGTCGTTTAATTTGCTTGATCGCGGCCAATCCCGCCCCATGCGCCGGTATCTTGACGACGATGTCGTAGGGCAATGCCGCCAGTTCGAGCGCTTCGGCGACCATCGCTTCGGCCGTCACCGCCACGACCTGCACGTGTATGCGTAACTGTCCGCCGAAAATATCGGCCAAGGCCGGCAGCAATTGCCGCAAGCCTTGGTCGCTACCGGCCAGAATGCTTGGATTGGTGGTGACGCCGGCCAGCGGCAGGCTGGCGGCGAGGGCATGAATCGCGCCCAGATCGGCGCTATCTAAATAAAGTTCGAACATAATCGCAATCCGTGACAGTCAAAACAGCTTGCGATTATTGAGAATGCCGGCCGGGAAAGCAAATCGGCCGCGATCGGGCCGTCAAACCCTGCGGCGGCGGACCAGCAAGAACGGCAAGCCGCCGCCGAACAACCAGGCCGCGGCCGGCAACGGCACCGGTTCCAGGTTGGCGGAAATGCTCAAACTGTCGATGGCGACGGTAGCGTAGCCCGGAATGTCGTACCACTCGTAAATCGGCGTTTCGACTTGCATCCGTTCGTAAACGTCTTGAAGCGGGCAACCGTCTTCCTGGCAATTCGGATCGCTGTATTCGGTACCGATGTATACCGACACCCATTCGGTGGTGTAGCCGACGATTTGCTCGTAGGCTTCGACCTGGGTCACGGCCAGGATAGACGCGGTGAACTGGTTGGCCGGCGCTCCCCCGACGCCGAAACCGTGATTCCCAAACAAATCGTCGACA
>NZ_JBYMAP010000226.1:0-6299 GCF_057766305.1 Methylomonas sp. BG-2
TATCACTTATCACAAACCAAAACATTAGCCAGCGTAGAATTAAGACTCTCAAATTCCGGATTGCGCTTCGCGTCATCCAGGCTACACAAATGGGCTGGTAATGATCCAATTGCTGCCATTGAATCAGATTGAGTGATAGACAGCAATGGGTCGATTGAGACAGTTCATCACTTCCAAAAGCGGTCATTCATCTATGGCATTATCATACCCGAATCGATAGCCTTGGTTTACATCGGAACCAGTGGCGGTTTTTAATCGGAATGGCCGGCTGATTTCGGTCGGGATACGCAATTGATATCGGTTGCGCAAAAAAATACCCCCTCACGCAAGCGTCAGGGGGGTATCCGTTAATCGCCGACCGATGGCTCGGTTTGCAATTTCTTCAACATGCTGTCCAGGATGGCCGGCAATACTGCGCCGAACCGGCCTTGAAAGTCTAAGGTTTCCCGCTTGGCATAACGCCGGGCGGCAATCCCTAGTCGTTGCCGAACCCAGGGACTGGTTTTGAATTGGCTTCTCAACCAGTTTCGGTACTCGGTGCTCCCGTCTTCCCAATCCGCCGGCGGCGAAAAAGGGGAGTCGGGATGGCCAGGTTCGGTATCCAGCGTTTGCACGTCCACGATGAATTTGCAGGTCATGACGGCGGCTCGAGGTCGGTTAACGTGGCATTCGCTAACGTGACGGCCGTCAATTGCCCATTCTGATCGATTTCCAATACAAACCGGTTGCCGTGTAGCATTTTGCATCCTGTCAGATCCGGCAAGAGTCGTTTCAGCGCGTCGGCAGGATCGTCGGCGGTATTCGCCACGATGAAGTGGGCGAATTGCGCGATATCCTGATCGTGACAAGGACCTTGATAGTCATCGTCGTTTTCGCAGAATCGCGACACCTGTTCCAGCACGTCTCCCCACTTTTCATGGCAGGGAATTAGGACGATATCGTCTTGCTCGTTGCCGGTATAAGCACCGTGTGCATCGATGTCCACACTATCGGCGCCGATCCGGATTCGGTAAGCCCGGCAAAACACCGCCGTGACCGAGACCCAGATGCCTTGAAATTGCGCGCGATGCGATTCGTTGAGGATCTCGCACTGCACTGCTTCTTGGCTCAAGTGCCGCAAATAGGGCTGCACCCAATGCCCGGCGTCGAATAGGTTCTTGACGAGCAACCAGTCTTTTTTCCAGGCCAGAAGGTGTCGCAATACCGCATCGGACCATAAGTCATCGTCAATCGTCACCAATTGCACTTGTCCGCTTTCGACGGCGGATTGAGTGATCGGATGGTCAACCGTTTCCTCAAAGTCACCAAACAGTTCGGTATCGCAGACCGGCGGCCGTAGGATGCGGGAGACCAGCTGCGTGGGCAGTCGATCGACATCGTTGAGCAAGCGCATCAAGCCGGACTCGCGTAGCACCGGGTAATAGGTCAGGAAATCGTCCGCGCTCAAGGCCGTTTTCAGTGCCGTGAGCTGGCTTTCGATCGCCGTGCCGATCGCTTCGCGAACTCGCTGAAGTACATCGGCTTCATCCACCAATTTGTCGCGATCCGGTAAGCGAGCCATGAAGAGTTCGCTATCCAGATGCACGATATTGCCAGGGTAGCGGGTGTCCCCGATCCGGTAATAATGGTCTCGATAGACCGGTAGGCCTTGTAAATACACCAGGCAATCCCGGCTATACCGATAGCCATCGAGCAGATTGGCCAAGCGAATGACGCCGACCGCCGATGCCACGAACTCCGCCGCATCGACAGCATCGACGGCGTGGGGTCGCGGTAACGGGACGCCGTTAAAATGCACCGGAATCGGAAAACCGGCCGCTAAGTCCGCCAAGGTGTTTTCGAGCGGACCGTTGACGATATCGACCAGCCGGATTTCGGTCAGACCGTTCCAAGCGGTCGCCGGCGAAACCTCCACCGGTTGAAACCCCAGGATATGATCGGTATCGATCGAAAAACACCCGCCCTTACTGGATAAGCCCAGATGCCGGCAGGCGAATAACGCCGAGAGAAAGCCCACGCCAAACGCGTGTTCTTTCGCAATCAATTCCACGTCCCAGCCGGACTCGGCGACGGTCAGCAGGGTGTCGAGCGAATCGATTCCGCAGCCGTCGTCCGTCACGGTCAAGGTGTTGGTCTCGGCGCAGTAGTCGAATGCGACATAACGGGCGCCGGCACGCCGGGCATTCTGCATCAGCTCACCCAAATACGTGGTCTGATGGGTGAAACTCCATTTCAGACTGTGGACTAATCGTTCAGCGTTGACTTTTAATTGTAGTGGTGCGTTCATGCGTTTTTCCTCGATGGATGTTGAATTTCGGGGAAACCAAGACGCACCCCTGGCGGGGAATGTCCGTTTCCCCGAGTCATTGGGTTTAAAAGCGCGTCACCCGCTTATCGCAGGTGCTGCGCGTGTATGGTCTTAAGCCGCCAGCGCCTCGCCGCCCAACGAATGGCGGGCGTGCCTGGCAAGGCCGTGCGGTTCGGTTGTAAGACCTATCCACGTGGTTTTCCGAAGCGTATCCGTCTCAATCCGAATACCGTCCGTGCCGGACAAATTGAATTGCGACACGATCGGTCCGCCGCAGACGAGGGACAGGCCGTTTTCCTGTTCGTCGTCCAGATTGATATCGCCCCAATCGCCGCGAGCATGCCGATCCAACAACGCCGTCATGTCGACGCCGACATCGGATAACCGGGCCCGCACGGCGGCGGTGGTTTGTGAGGGGTAAGTCGAAAACATTGCATGCGTACTCATGGTGATTCCTCCTTTGAACAGCGAGTAGCGCAGCATCCCTGTACGGGACAGACTGCGCTCCCCGCCAGGGTGGATTGATAAAAAGATCGGGTTAATACTCGTCCGGCAACAACACCGTTGTCACCGAGTGGTCGGCTTCGGTAATGACCCAAACCGTGTCCTGCTCGGAAATCCGGTACACCGACATCAGCCGGCCGCCTTGTTCCAATGCAGCGTCGTTCAACGCACGATCCTCGTCGCATAGATCGCCCCAATCGCCGCAGGCGTGACGCGAGAGCAAGTGGCCAGGATCGAGCAACGTCTCTTCCAGTCGGGCGATCGCACCGGGCGTCGCCACGGCGGTGCCGAGCGGGAAGGGCCGTTTTTGCGGTTCGTTTCGGATCAGACGGACGGCGTAGCTATCCGCTATCCGCGCGTCGATCTCGTCCGAAAACGCGGCCGTCAACCGCCGAATTTCATCGGTATCGGTATCGGCCGTTTCGGGCAAGGTCACGCGAAGCGATTCCAGGATGTTGCGGCCTTGACTGTCGTAGTCGGCCGTCAACACCCATTCGCAGCCCCAAAGGGCTAAATAGACATAGGCTTGCTTCGGTCCGACCGCGGTGGCGTAGCACTTAGTGGCGATCGCCACGCTGTTGAGCGCAATCCAGCCTTGGTCCGTCAAGAATGGCTGTACGGTGCGTTTAATGGCATCGTCAGGGTTTTTTTGGTGGTTTGTCATGGTGTTTCTCCTAAGAAAAAGACCCGACAGGCGCCACCCAAACGGGTGTGATACCCGTCGGGGTTCGATAAGGTTTGAGTCGCGCGCGGTTACTGCACCGCGTACCAATAGCGATTAGCTTCGGCTTCGGATAAAAACGCGGCCTTCAGCTTGTCGTTCAACCAGACTTGCCAGGGCAAGTCATCGCTTTCGCACTCTTTTACGCCGTGTTTGTCGATCGGCATCGCAAACCGTTTGCCCTGAATGAAGGCGGCAAACACATTCGCTTGCCGTTTGGTGGCAAAGCCGGCATGGACCTTGCCGTCGATCGTGACCGACCACGGATGATCGACGTGCACGCCTTGTTGGACGGCAACGTCGCCGACCCGAAAAGTCGGGTGCTGGTAAAGGGTCCGAAACGGACTGTCGATCCGCACGATACAGTGGTCCAGAATGGCCGGACCGCCGATTTCACCCGATTCGATCAGCAACGGCACCTTGATGTTGCCGCCCGATCGTCCGATGGTGCCGATGACGTCGTTCTCGTCGAACCAGGACTGTCCCGTTGCCGGGTCGCCATAGTACAAACGGATTTTCCGCTGGGTACCCAAGACCTCTTCGAGGATGTCGACCACCGCTTGCGGTGTCTCTTCGTGAAAACACGTACCGGACGGCCGGCGTTGGTAACGAATGGTATGGCCATTCGAGACGGTCAGTTCAATCATTGGATTTTGCATGGTGTTCTCCGTTGAATACGGGAACGCCACGCCCCCAGTCGGGAACAGACATTCCCGCAGGGTAAGGTACTGGTGAGACCAGTGGTTAATTTAAGATGGGATCGGTCTTTGGATTACGATGCCAAAGGCAGATCTTGATTAGACTCCAAGGCATCAAGCCATTCCAGCAAACTGCGGTTGGCGGGTTCATTCGCCAACACCGCATCCGGATCGATCCCTCGGCTGGCCAGTACCGTGCTCATCGCCTGGGTTAAAAGGGCGTTGCCTTGTTCCCGTTCCGACTCGCCGCCGTGCTTGATGGCCCAAAAGGGGTCGAAGCGTAAGTGTCTAGTACCGCTTGGACACTGCTTATTCACCTCGGCATGAAACGCCCGATCGAGCGATTCCGCCTGTTCGAACTGCTGCCAGAAACCTGGACCGGCTTGGGTGTCCACCGGGGGTAACCAGCGTCGCCGACAGCCAACCCAACGGTTCATGCGGTCGATCAAGGTCTTGCTTTTCGGAAAAAAGTGGATGGTCCCGGCGCCCGGATAGTAACGGACGTCAAAGTAAATACTGCTTATCCGTTCACCCTGCTTAAGCGCACTGAAATGCTGCCTAAACACCGATACCAAACTTGATTTCGCTTCGGTCTTGCCGTCGAGCAAGGCAAAGACCTTGTCGAAATCGGCTAGCAGCCTTTCCGAATCCCAGTCAAGACCTGTGTGGTAGGACTCGACTTTATGCCCTGGCAGTACGAAGCGTGTGGTCTTTATCCGCATCCCCAGCGTGCGGTGTTTATCATTGGATTTCCACCCCATGTAATACACGGCATTGTCGCTGTGGTAGCGCGTGATCAGATCGAACACATCGCAGACCATGCTGAGTTGAATTTCACCTTGCTGATCGATGATGCCTTGCAGAAAACCGTAAATATTCGCCACGGTAAATTCCAAAGACTTGATCGTTTCGAAATCCGACTCCAAACGTTTTTGCGCCGCCGATGACAATCGTGACGTGACCTGAGTCGAGCGCAGAATGCTACTCCATGCTCGATTTTTCAGATCTTGATAACGTTCGTGCAATGTCTGCTTCACCGCATCCAATGACGAATCGTCTACACGGTTGACACCGCCACCACTCAGCTCGCCCAGGGTTTCGCCCAGCATGGCTCGATAGCGGCTGGCACGGGCTTCACTGAATACAGCCTGCCGTGTCGCTTCGAAGGCGGCATCGAACATCAATACCGCGTTATCGATAAAAGCAGTCGGTAAGGCTAACTCCTGGGGCACATGAAATGCGCTGGCCAAGTCGTCCGCTTCCCGACGATCCCGACGCAAATCGTCCAAAATACTGCCGAGGATGTCCTGTTCGAAGGTCGAGGTTTTCTTCAACCAGATCAGAGCAATTTCGACTTTGGTTTTGCGTTCGGCATCCTCGCCGGCGAACATGTCCGATAAGAACTCCACCTCGCCATGCTGTTCGATCAAACGCGCTAACAGCTGGCGTTCTTTCGAAAATGGATTGCGTATGGTTTCCGCATTGAGGATGGCGACGATTTCGGCGTTGAACAAGATGTCCCAGGCCTTCAGGACGTGCTGAGCACCGTACGCAAAAGGCGGGTTCATAATGCAGTGCGAGTAACAGCTGCCGTTTTGAAACTGCAGAAAATCCAAGCCCACCACGGTGTAGCCTTGTTCCCGTAACACCGCATGCTTACGCATATCGATTTCGACGCAATCAATCGGTACCCGCTGGTACTGTTTGAATGGCTTGGCTTTGAGCAAATGGCCTTCGCCGGCCGATGAATCCAGGACCCGCACAAACCGGGTGTTCTTGAACTTTGCCCAAGCCTTGATACTCAGCGCTTCCGTCGAGGCATAGTATTGAAAGGGATCTGTCATGACATTCTCCAAAAAATACGGGAACGTCACGCCCCTGGTTGGGAACAGACATTCCCGCAGGGATTGATAATGAGGCTCGCCGCGATACCGCGAAAAGCCGAAGGATGATTAAGCAGCTGGGTCTGAATCTGACAACCCAAGCGCTTCTTGAGCTAACGGTATCAGCGGGTCTAAGTCCGCCCAATCGATACTGCCGCCGGCGTCTTCACCGCGCTGGTAGGCGG
>NZ_JBYMAP010000227.1:0-6275 GCF_057766305.1 Methylomonas sp. BG-2
GGTGATTGTCGCGAATTGGCAATAAGCCCACCGGATCGGCGCTCGGAGACCCGATCTCTGGGCGCCGGCCCTGGCTCAGAACACAGGCGAAGCGACGTCCCGATACCAGGGTTGGACAGCGCACTGGAATCTCGGTAAATTAGCGCCGAATTTCAGTGGATCGAATCCGCAGTCAAAGCCTGTATCGGTTCTGGGGTTGTCATCGCCGACCTTCCATCATCACTTCAACCAACGTAGTAAGGATACTGTGTTAGCTTCGCACCACTCCTCAATATCTGGCTTCGCCCCGCTTGTTACCAAGTCATTGCTCGATCAGCGCAGGACGGCCCGGATGCAAAGCCGATGAGCCAGACCGCCCCACTCCACCCCGACCTGGACACCGGTCTGGCCGCGTTGTTGATGATGGCCGCCTTCCACGGCGTGGCCGCCGACGAAGCCGCCTTGCGCCACGAGTTCGGGCCGGCGTTGGTGCCGGATCGCGAAGGGCGCTGCCGCTTCGATAACCGGGCACTGCAACTGGCCGCGCAACGCTTGGGCTTGACCGCCAAGCCGCGCCGGCAGGACCCGAAACGTTTGGCGTTAGCGCCGTTGCCGGCGATCGCGTTGGGCAAGGACAGCCGTTATTTCATCCTGGCCAAATACGATGCCGGGCCGCCCGCACCTGCCGGCCCCGACCAAGGCGGGCCGCCCACCCATGGCGGCTTGCCCAACCCCGCCGGCAAAGTCTTGATCCAGCGCCCCGGCGAGCCGCCGGCGGTGATAACCCTGCCCGAACTGCTGGCGAGCTGGACCGGCGAGCTGTTGTTTTTTACCTCCAAGGCCAGCTATGCCGGCGAAGCGGCCCAGTTCGATTTCACCTGGTTCATTCCGGCTCTGATCAAGTACCGCAAACTGTTCGGCGAAGTGTTGTTGATTTCGCTGGTGTTGCAACTGATCGGCCTGGTCACGCCGTTGTTTTTCCAGGTGGTGATGGACAAGGTGCTGGTCAACCACGCGATGAAAACCTTGAACGTGATCGCGATCGGCCTGATCGGGGCGATGCTGTTCGAAGCCGCCCTGTCCGGTATCCGCACTTGGGTGTTCGCTCATACCAGCAGCAAGATCGACGTGGAGTTGGGCGCCCGCTTGTTCAAGCATTTGTTGGCCTTGCCCACCGCCTATTTTCAGGCCCGCCGGGTCGGCGATTCGGTCGCCCGAGTCCGCGAGTTGGAGAACATCCGTTCGTTTCTGACCGGTAATGCCATCACCTTGTTGCTGGATTTGCTGTTCTCGGTGATCTTCATCGGCGTGATGCTGTATTACAGCGCCTGGCTGACCCTGATCGTCATAGTATCGATACCGCTGTATATTCTGTTGTCGGTCGTGTTCACCCCGGTGATTCGGGCTCGATTGGACGAGAAATTTAACCGTAGCGCCGAAAGCCAGGCTTTTTTGGTGGAGACCATCAGCGGCATCGACACGGTCAAGGCCATGGCGGTCGAACCGCGTTGGACCCAACACTGGGAGAAGCAACTGGCCGCTTACGTTACCGCCGGTCTGTCGGTCACCCAAGCCGCCACCTTGGCCGGCGGCGGCGTCAATCTGATCAGTAAACTGGTGACCGCCGCGATCATGTGGCTGGGCGCCACGCTGGTAGTCGACGGTCAGTTGACCGTCGGCGAACTGGTGGCCTTCAACATGTTGTCCGGCCAAGTCTCGGCCCCAATTTTGCGGCTGGCGCAGCTGTGGAACGACTTTCAGCAAGTCGGCATCTCGATGCGCCGCTTGGGCGACATTCTCAATACCCGCAGCGAAGTCATGGGCCAAAAGACCCGGCTACCGCGGATTGCCGGCGCCATCGAGTTCGACCAGGTGTCGTTCCGTTACCGGCCGGATGCGCCGGACGTGATTCGCGGGGTCGACTTACGCATCGCGCCGGGCGAAGTGATCGGCATCGTCGGCCGCTCCGGCTCCGGCAAAAGCACCTTGACCAAGCTGGTGCAGCGCTTGTTCGTACCGGACCGCGGCCGGGTGTTGATCGACGGCCACGACATCGGCATCATCGACACCGCTTCGCTACGCCAACAAATCGGCGTGGTGTTGCAGGAAAATACTCTGTTCAACCGTTCGATTCGCGACAACATCGCCTTGGTCAATCCGGCCTTGCCGTTCGAAGCCGTGATCGAAGCCGCCAAACTGGCCGGCGCCCACGCGTTCATCTGCGAATTACCGGAAGGTTACGACACGCTGGTCGGCGAACACGGCACCGGTTTATCCGGCGGCCAGCGCCAACGCATCGCCATCGCCCGGGCGTTGATCAGCAACCCGCGCATTCTGATCTTCGACGAAGCTACCAGCGCCTTGGACTACGAGTCTGAAAAAGTCATTCAGGACAATATGCGCCGCATCTGCCAAGGCCGCACCGTGTTGATCATCGCCCATCGCTTGTCGGCGGTGCGCGATGCCAACCGTATCGTGGTCATGGAGCGCGGCCAGATCGCCGAGACCGGCCGGCATCGGGAATTATTGCAAGTGCCGAACGGCATCTACGCCCACCTTTACCAATTGCAGCAGGCCGGCGCATGAGCCTGCGCTACCGCTGGCAAGCCTACGCCGAACTGTGGGGCCGTTACCGCGACACCTTCCGTTACTTTTGGCGGCAACGGCGGGAATTGGATAGTCCGCCACGTTCGCACGACGAAGCCGAATTTCTGCCGGCCGCCCTGGCCTTGCAGGCCCAACCGGTTTCGCCGCTGGGCCGCGGCGTGGCCTGGTTGTTGATGGCACTGGTCGCCGCAACGCTGGCCTGGGCCTGGTTCGGCGAAGTGGACATCATCGTCAACGCCGCCGGCAAGATCATCCCCAGCGCCCGCACCAAAACCATCGCCTCGGTCGATACCGCCAGCGTCGCGGCGATTTACGTCCGCGAAGGCCAATTCGTCCGCCAAGGCGAGCCACTATTGGCTCTGGACAGTAGCGCCTTCGATGCCGAACGCGACAAGGCCAGAGCCAATGTCGTCGAAGCGCGCTTGCAACAGGCCAGGGCCCAAGCGTTGATCGACGCCATCGACCGCGGCAGGCCGCCGGTTTTGATTCGGCCCGAACAAGTAGCCGAGGCCAAATACCAAGCCGCATTGGCGCATCTGGAGGGCCAGTACCGCGACTTCACCGCCAAGCGGCAACGCCTGGACGGCGATATCGCCCGCTACGCCTCGGCACTGCCGCTGGTCGCGCAACAAGCCCGCGACTTCCAAGCCCTGGCCGAGGCTCACGACGTCGCCCCGCACGCCTATCTGGAAAAGGAACAGGCCCGCATCGAACTGCAAGGCCAACTCGACAGCGCCAAAAACCAACGCGCGGCGTTGATCGCCGAAACCCGCAAACTGGCCTTCGACGAACACACCCAAGCCGGCAAACTGGCCAGCGACGCCGAACAGGACGCCGCCCGCGCCGACGCCCATGGCCGTTTGCTCAAACTGAACGCGCCGGTGGCCGGCACCGTACTGCAACTCGCGGCCCACACCGTCGGCGGCGTGGTCGCGGCGGCCCAACCCTTGTTGCAGATCGTGCCGCAAGACAGCACGGTCGAAGTGGAAGCCAGCCTGGAAAACAAGGACATCGGCTTCGTGCAGGAAGGCCAGAGCGCCGAAGTCAAGATCGACGCCTTCCCCTATACCAAATACGGCACCGTCACCGGCCGGGTGGCCCACGTCTCGCGCGATGCGATTCAAGACGAGAAAAAAGGCTTGATCTACAGCGTGCGTATTGCCCTCGACCAGGCGACGCTGGCGGTCGACAGCCACGATGCGGTGCTGTCGCCCGGCTTGTCGATCCAGGCCGACATCAAAACCGGCCGGCGCCGGGTCATCGAATACGTACTGACGCCACTGTTGCAGCACGGCCGGGAAAGCTTGCGTGAGCGTTAAGTCCGGGACGGTCCGAACCGCGTGCGGCGCTGGCCGTTTGGCCAAGGCACTAACGCTGGGATTGGCGCTGAGTCTGTTACCGGTGCCGGCGCTGAGTTTTGATTGGGCCGCCGTACCGAATATCCCCGATGTGCTCGACGATCCGCTCGATACCCGGCCGCCGGTGCTGGAGCAAGGCGCGGTGTTGCCGGGCGACCGGCGCGGCATCGTTTGCCCGGCCGACAAGGACTTTACCGCGCCGTTGCTGCTGGACGAGGCGGTGGATCTGGCCTTGTGCCACCATCCGCAAGCCCAAGCCGCCTGGGCCGAGCTCAAGATCCAGGCCGCCAATCTCGGCGTGGCCAAGGCCGGCTATTGGCCGACCGTGAACGCGGCGGTCAACCATCTGAACAGCTATTACCAATATCCGGACTCGCCCCTCCCTTCGAGCGAAACCGACGGCTTTACCTTATACGGCAATCTGAGTTGGCGCTTGTTCGACTTCGGCGGCCGCGCCGCCAATCTGGCCGCCGCCAACTGGCTGTTGACCCAGGCCTTGGCCAACCAGGACGCGGTGTTTCAACGCCTGCTGGACGGCGTGATTCAAGCCTATTTCGACGCCCAAACCGCCCATGCCCAACGACAAGCCAAGACCGACAGCGAAGCGTTGGCCGGCCAAACCCTGGCCAGCGCCCGCCGCCGCGAATCCAGCGGGGCCAGCAGCCGCAGCGATACCCTGCAAGCCGAAACCGCCCTGGCCAAAGCCGCATTGGGACGCAGCCGGGCCGACGGCGATTACCGCAAAGCCTTGGCGGTACTGCGCCAGGCCATGGGGATCGCCCCGGAAACGGCACTGACCCTGCCGGAGAATGCCGAGCCTGAGCAAACGGGGGAAACGCTGGCCCAAGACGGCCGCGACCTGCAAATCTGGCTGGCCGAGGCCAAACGCCGCCATCCGGCCATCGTCGCGGCCCAGGCCCAATGGGAAGCCGCCAAGCAGCGCATCGTGCAAGCCCGGTCCGAAGGCCTGCCGACGCTGGACTTTAGCCTGAACGCCTACCAAAACGGCTACCCCAATCAAGCCCTGTCGCAAAACCAAACCCGGGTGGAAACCATCGGCATCAACCTGACCATCCCGCTGTTCGAAGGCTTTGCCCGTACCTATAAAATCCGCGGCGCGCAAGCCCAAGCCGAACAACGCGCGGCCGAACTGGCCGACACCGAGCGGCAGACCCTGCTGGACGTGGTCAAGGCCCACGCCGAAGCCGAAGCGGCACTGCGGAATCTGAGCTATTCGGCGACTTGGCTGGATAGCGCGCAAACGGCCGTCGCCAGCTCGCAGCGGCGTTACGACAAAGGCGCCGCCGACATCCTGGAACTGCTGAATACCCAGACCGCACTGGCCGACGCCCGCCAGGAGCGCCTGCGCACCCTGGCCGACTGGCGAGCGGCCCGCTTGCGCTTGTTCACCAGCACCGGCCTGCTGGGCCGGGACATCATCGAGCAAGCCGAAGGGCGCGCCGGAAACGGCAAGCCGCCTATCAGCACTCCAGAACGATGAATTCAATAGGCTGGCGTTCGCAGATGCAACCGCCACACGACAAAACGACAAAAAGCACAACTCAAAAACGGTCGGCGCTTGCTGTTTGAGTATCCTCGGTTAACGCCCGGCTCATCACGATTGCCACGACCACCGATCGCCTCACCGTGCTGGACTTACTCGCGCAAGACGACGCATCGAAGACCGCCGACCCGTTGCAGCGCATGCAATTCGCCGACGGCACCGTGTGGGGTCTAGCAGCGTGAACGTAGCTGAAATGCGCAAGGCGTCACACATAAAACCCAGTCGGATAGTACAAAAGGGTGATGGTAATCAGTTAGTCTGTTAGCGACAATCGACCAACATTGCCCATCCAAGGCGACCTCCTACCTGAACCAGGGCCGCGCCAGACACATTAGTTTATTCGAAGCGATGGCAGTAGCTACAAAACGCTGCGGAGTGGGTGAAAAACCGAATGATCGTCTACGTTACATCGGCGCTCGGAAACGAGCGAAACAAGGTTAGTTAAGGAATCTCTGATTAATACGGATTTTCAAGAAAAATCGATGTGCAAGTCATTGATTTAATTGAGCCTGAAATTCAAGGGCGCGAATTAATCAGAGACTCCTTAAGGAATCGGATCGAAAGTAATTATTGTCGGCTTGTGCAAGAAAATAAGCCTTACAGTTATTTCTCTTAGATAGCAAACGATTTAATTATGAGCGACAAACAATAGATAGGAACGCGGGTGATTGATATGAGTTTGAATAATGCGCCACGAACAAAAATACGGCGCAATGCCCGTTGGTTATTGCACTATCCGGGATTTATTAACTTATGACTTTAAAAAT
>NZ_JBYMAP010000228.1:0-6245 GCF_057766305.1 Methylomonas sp. BG-2
AAGGAAATACGAGCAATTACCCACTATAGGGGCGTCGGGAGATGTCAAAGCTGACTCGTTCCCGGAAAAGCGGACAATCGATTTAGGCTGTTGCCGCAAAGGTGAATGGGGGAGGCGAACCCACCCACAACAGTGGTAACCGCGCCTTATGCTACCCAGATGGGAAGTGGATTACCCGAGGAGCCGGGTCTACGGCTGGCCAGCTGAAGCCGGACCCTCGGGTATTGGACGATTTCGCCTAGGTCTGGTTAGTGGCTGACGTCGACCTTGCCGCCTTTGGGTTGGCCAATCTCGCCCAACATTTTGTTGAACCAGTCGCTGTCGATATTGAACGGCTTGCCGCCTTTGATACGCGGGAATTCGATCGCCCGCAGCACGTTGCCGTTGTCTTCGTCGTGGCCGATCACGCCGGATTCGCGGCGGAAGGCGCATTCGACCGCCAAGTCGGCGCAGGATTTGATCAAACGCATGTCGTCGACGTTGGACGCGGCGGCGCGGGCGAAGTAACCGGATTTTTGCACCAGGGTTTTTTCGGCGCCGACCATTTGCGAGAATTGCTCGCCAAACCATTTGCCGGGGTTGACCGCATCCAGTTTGATATGGCCGAAGGCGTCGCGCGGCACTTCCTGGCCTTTGGCCTGCATTTCGGCGACGATGGACTCTACGCCGGCGCCTTCGGAGACGAAGATGTTGACGCAATCGACTTTATCCATGACCTCGCGCAGGCGCTTGGCCTCGGCTTCCAGGTCGATCGCCATTTCCGGGACGAATACCGCGTGGACTTCGTAAGACTCACGGCTCAAGCCCAATTCCGGCAGCCAATCGGCTTTATCCAGCAATTTGCGGTATTCCTGGGCGGTGGCGGCGGTCAGCCAGCCGCAGTTGCGGCCCATGACTTCGTGAACGATCAGCATGCGCGGGTTGGCGTTGTTCTCGGCCACCACGTTCATGAAGTAGCGCGCGCCTTGCTCGGCGGCGGTCCAGGCACCCAGCGATTGCTTGATCGGGAACACGTCGTTATCGACGGTTTTCGGCAAACCGATCACGGTCAGGCCATAGTTGTTCTTCGCCAAAAATGCCGCCAGATCGGCCGCGGCGGTATTGGTGTCGTCGCCGCCGATGGTGTGCAGAATATCGACGCCGTCCTTGATCAACTGGTCGGCCGCGACTTTTTGCGGATCTTCGCCTTCTTTAACCAAACCGCGTTTGACGCAATCCTTGACGTTGGTCAGCTTGACCCGGCTATTGCCGATCACCGAGCCGCCGAAACGTTGCAGCAAACCGGCTTTTTGGCGCACTTCGGCGGTCACCGGATACGAATCGCCCAACAACAGGCCTTTGTACCCGCCCCGGTAGCAAATGATTTCGATACTGGGATCGATCTCGGTGTAACGTTCGATCAGGCTGCCGATGGCGGAGTTCAGGCATGGCGCCAAACCGCCGGCCGTAAGGATTGCGACTTTTTTGGGTTTGTTCATGAGCGTGTTGATTGTTATCGGTTGAAAAAGTGATGGTACTCTGCGCGTGATCCGCATTCGCGGCGATCGGATGCGCTAAGACCCGCGCGCCGCTAGACCGGCGATTTTAGCACAGGCCAGGACTGAAGCTGAATCAGGAAGTGATGCCCGGCTCGGCGGCTCGGCGGTCGCCTTGGGCGACGAAGACCAGGGATTGCAAGTCGGTTTGAGCCGCGTCGGTCAGCAGCGCCGAATAGGTGACCGGTTCGGCGTCGGTCGTGGTCAGACTGATTTTGGTGTAATGCCCGCAATCGCTGAGCGATAGCGACAGGTAATCGCTCAGCGGTGCATTCCGGCCGGTCGCCAGTAGCTCGGCCAACGTCAATGCCGACTTGCCGATCCGCCGAAACCGGCGTCTACGGATGAAGAGGTCTGTCATTTTGGATTGCTCCGCGCGTCTCAAGCTGTGAATCCCGGTTTATCGATGTGGCCTGACGGCCTGAACAAACGGGAAGGCAAGCTTAATGTTTTGCGGATTTGCGGCAAGTGTACCAAGGTTCAAAACCGACCGGAGCGGCCTAATCCGCCGGCCCGGCGAGCCAGTCGTCCACCAGGCCGCAGAAGGCTTGCGGCGCCTCGACATACAGCCAATGCCCGGTATCGGGAATTTCGGTAACGCTGGCGCGCGGAAACAACCGGCCGATCGCCGCGCGATCGAGGTAGCGGGACTTGCCGCCGCCAATAAACAGCACCGGCCGCGAATACGCCCGACCCGCCGCGTCCGGAAAGCCGATGATGTGGTGGGCGTTGTCGCGAATAATGTCCAAATCAATCCGCCATTGGTAACGCCCGTCCTTCAGCAGCAGGTTTTGCAGCAGAAATTGCCGATAAGCCAGATCCGGAATGCCGTCCGCCAACGCTTCTTCCGCCTGCTTGCGGTTAACGATGCTGTCCACCGGCACGGCCCGCAACGCGTCGATCAGCGCGTCGAAACTGTGCCGGTAGCCGACCGGCGCGATATCGGCGACGATTAAGCGGTCGATCCGTTGCGGTTGCTGCAACGCCAGCCACATCGCCACCTTTCCGCCCATGCTGTGCCCCAGCAAATGCACGCGATCCAGTCCCAGACTATCGATAAACGCCGCCAAATCGGCCGCCATGCTGGGATAGTCCAGCAGCGTCGCATGCGGCGAGGCGCCGTGGTTGCGCATGTCCAACACGTAAACGTGGTAGCGGTGCGCCAGTTGCTTGGCGACGGTCCGCCAATTCCGCGAGGACGCCATGAATCCGTGGATCAGCAGCAGCGGCGTGCCGCCCGGCTCGCCGTAAGCCTCGTAGGCCAGTTCGAGAACGGCCATGCCGGCCTCAGGCAAAACCGAATACGGCGCCCAGCAAGCCGCCGAATACGCCACCCCACACCACCAGCCAGCCCAAGTGCCGCTTGATGATGGCTTGCACCATGTCCTTGACCATTTTCGGCGTCAATTCCGCCAAGCGATTGTCGATGACGGCCTCGATCTTGCCGGTCAAATCCTCGCCGATGCGATGCGCGTTCAAACCTTGCCGCAGCGCTTGCTTAAAGCGGTCGGACTCGGCCATTTCCTCCAAGGTCAGCCGCATCTTGTCGGTAAACGGCTGCTTCAGCGGTTGCAGGGCTTCCTCGCCACCCATCATCAGCAACATGCCGCCGAACGACGAATTCATGATGGCCGTGACCAAGCCTTCGTAGACCTTGTCGTAATCGACCGCATTCAGCAAGGGTTGCAGATTCAGCACCCGGCCGCCTTGGGCTTCCTCGCGCTCGATAAATTGTTCGATATTGGCGACGGTAAAAAACTGCTCCATCATCAAGGCCTTGATCGACGCCTTGAACTCCTGAAAGCGCGCCGGAATGATGCCGGAGCCGTACAAAAACGGCACTTTCTCGAACAACATGTGAATCGCCAGCCAATTGGTAATCGCCCCGGAAAACGCGAAAAAGCCGATGGCTTTCAAGGTTTCGGGATAGTAGGGACTGGCGTAGCCGGCGGCGATCACCGCCAGCGACAGAAAGTTGGTTAAAAAGCTTTGGTTTAATAGTCTTCTCATGCGGATTAGCCGTAACGAAGTCGGTGTCAGCCGGCTATTTTAACCGCAATCTCGGTCACGGCGGCGGACGGAGCGCCCGCCGCCGTGCATGACAAGGCAATTCGACCGGGTAACGGCGGAACGGCGCGAAGAACTCAGCCGCGCGCGTGGCGCACGTCGATGCCGTCCAGCATGAAAATCAAATATTGGGCAATATTGCGGCTGTGCTCGCCGCAGCGTTCCAGCGCCTTCATCATTTGCATCACGTCCAGCGCGCGGCGCGTCATCCTGACATCCTTCAGCACCAGCGCCAACTGATGGCGTATGCCCTCCTGCAACTCGTTTTCACAGTCCCTGTCGTAACGCAACAAGGCGTAGGCCGGTTCGGTGTCGTTATGCTCCAGCGCCTGAATCAGCTTGTTCAGCATCAATTTGATCAAATCGCCGATCTTGATGATGTCGGCCAGCAATTTCGGATTGGGATCGCTGGTATCCGGATCGTACAAAACCGTGATCAATCGGGTGAAATCGGCAAGCTCCTCGCCGATCTTCGCCAACTCGACGACGATTTTCGAACTCGAAATCGCGGTGCGCAAATCGTTGGCCACCGGGCAGCGTCTGGCGATCAGCGCCAACACCTCGTTGTCGATTCGTGCTTCGCAATGCTTGACCTTGCTGGCGCGGGCCAATACCTTCTCCGCCAAGTCCATATCGCCGGCGTCCAAGGCCCGCATCGCCTGTTCCAACTGCCGCATCAGCAGTTCGGTCATTGTCAGCAATAGGCTGTGTAACTGCTGCAATTCATCGTCGAAAGCCCGCACAGTGTGCGCGCCGGTCGCACTCTCGCTCAAAGTCGTCATCGTTCGCCACTCGTAAAACGGCCCAAAGCCGGAAATGCCTGACTCTAAGCCCCGGAGGTTACAGGAATGTGACAAAACGACTCTCAAGAACAACATTCCACGTAAGCCAAGGCGGACATCCAAACCCATCACGTTGGATACGGGAAATAATGCGGTCGATTGGTGCCGACGCGGATGGCGTGACGGGAAAATTACCCATGCTGACCGCGAAAAAACCGTCCGGTCGCCAGACCAAGCCAAGACCTTCGGACAACTCATCGCGCCGGCGATGCGGCCAGGGTCCGGTCAACAAGACAATTTACGTCGCGCCGGCGTTTTTTGGGGGGGACTTTGTCCGAACAACCGGAATTGTCGGGGTTTGCCGTGCACGAACCGCGATTGCCAGGGTTCGTCCGGCCAAAAACCACAAACCCGATCCGCGCCTGACGACCGAACCGGGCTTGCGTAGGGCTGAGGGATTAAGCCGCCGCGACCGCGCTGCCTTGCACGGCTTGCAGGAAGTCTTGAACGTCGGCTTCGATCAATTCGAAACCCATCCGCTCACTGAAGCGCTTTTCCTTCGGGGTTGGATCCTTGCGCAGAAACCAGCCTTTGGGTTCGGCGGCGGAATACACGATGTCGCTCATTACCATGCGCTCGGAGTCGCGGTTCAGCGGCATGCCGATCAGCAGATACTTTTTGTCCTTGCGGTAATCCTTCAAGAAATCCGGAATCGCGAAGCCGCCCATGAGTTCGGTGATGTAATCGACATAGTCGGCATCGGAAGCGATGTAGTTGGACTCCGGACGCGGCGTACCCATCGGCTTGAACAGCACCGGTAGTTTCTTGTCGACTTGTTCTTGCGGGATTTCGAAATAGCTGGAACCGTCGTAATGGTAAATTCTAAACCGGAACGCGCTGGCGGTAATGCGAGCAACGCCGACCACCAAGGTATGTTCTTCGTCGGAATAGCTGTCCTGCAACTGGGTGTCTCGGTTGATATCGATCACGTACTTGGGGCGCCATTCAGCCAGCCAATCGTGTAGCGCCGCCCGAGTGTATTGGGCATCGCCGTAGGTTTTATCCAGAAATTGGGTCAGAAACGAGCGGCCGCGTTTCAGTTCCTGATTCATCGCGGCGCGCGGAAATTCGTACATCAGTTTAGGCGCCATTGGCTTGCCACCGTTCATCGCCAGGATCAGGCTATCGCTATCGGCCGGCATGGGCTCGCGAGTCAGTTTGTTCTGAGAATCGAACACCGCGCCGGGTCCCAGGTAAGGTATGACTTGGTTGTCGTACAAGCCGCTCAAGATTTCGGAAAAAACACTGTTCGACATATTGCGCCCCATGTAATAGAAGGTGAAGGATACCGGGGTAAAGCAAATTTCAATCCAATTTTACCGGCACCGCGCCAGCCCATGTAGTGCAAGGCCTCTGCAATTCGGCTACCGGCCGCCGGCTGGCAACAACCGTATAAAATTCAGTGGTTTTGTCGGCTCTGCTACAAACAGCGGTTCCGCAATCAAACCCGAACAAATGACTCGAAATCCAGAACACAACCATCGGAAACGCGAAGTCGAGGCACTGAGGCAAACCCCATTGAAACCGATTCATGGATAGATGGTTTGACTTGGAAATCGAAGCCGCAAGACGTAACGTACTTATCGCTTCAGACACCTTGGCATGGCAACTAACACGTATTCGTTGCCATAGCTCAACAGCATTTTTAGCGGCTGGGATTGGCCCTAGGCCGACATAAAACCCGAATGTCGCTCGACAGCAACGCCCCATCATCAGACTCAGTTAAATCGAGCCTATCGGCAAACTACATTCAAGAATCGGCTCCAGGAAGCCCAAAAAAGCTAGCACTTGAACTAATGCA
>NZ_JBYMAP010000229.1:0-6225 GCF_057766305.1 Methylomonas sp. BG-2
ATTCCGAATATATTAATCGACGAAGAAGCCGCATTAATTTTGGATTCTGATTTATTTTTCATAAAGCCGTTTTCCGTATCCGACCTTTTCGGCCAAACTGATACCGTGAAAACTCTAGTTGAAATACGGCCCACTTGCGAATCAGCGATGCATAGAATGCATATCGAAAAAGCCAGGGAGATTTTGCGTCTACCCGAAGGCGACACCTCGTTTCACTTTATGTCGTGGCCGTTTTTTTTCTATAAATCCTGGGGAGAGTCGCTATTGAAATATATTGAGGAAAAACACCAAAAACCCTGGCAACGCGTGTTATTCGAGGCTGAGTGGTTTTCCGAATATTCTATTTACGGCATCTATGTCGAAGAGGTTTTAAAACCAGCCGATATTCGTTTATCAAATTCCCCAATTTATCAAGGCATCTGGAGTCAACAGGATTTTGAAAACTTCATTGCCGGAAATATGACTCTCGATCCGTCGGTGGTTTGTATTGTCGTGCAATCGAATTTATCGATATCGCCCAAGGAGTACGGCAATCGACTTGACGATTTTATCCGGCATCAGACATAAGCCGTACCCGCCGGGCAACCTCGAAGACTTGCAAGTTCCGAATCCGCCCGGCTTGCCGCGAATCAATCGACCCCTGCCAGCATGGCTTCGAATTCCGCTATGCTCAACGGCTTGGCAAACCAATAACCCTGGGCAAAATCGCAGCCGGCCTCCCGCAACAAATCCCGCTGTTCCCGGGTTTCGACACCCTCGGCTATCACCTGCATGCCCAAGCGGTGCGCCATCGTCACGATGGCCTCGCAGAGTACCAGATCGCTGGAGTCCGGCGCCAGATTGCGCACAAAGGATTGGTCGATTTTCAAGTAATCGATGTCGAATTTCTTTAAATACGATAACGACGAATAACCGGTACCGAAGTCATCAATCGCCACTTGGATGCCGGCGTCCCGATACGCCAACAATTTGTTCGAGACCTGAACGTCGGCATCCAGCAGCAAGCCTTCGGTAATCTCAACCACGATGCTGTGGCCGGATAAGCCCAAGCCGGCCAAATGCCCAACCCAGTCTTCCTCCCCTTTGAATTGCAACGGCGACTTGTTCACGCTGATTTGGAAATCGGCGCCGTACGCGGCTTGCCAAGCAGCCACCCGTTCAACCGCTCGCGCGAACACCCAGCCGCCAATCTCCCCGATCAAGCGGGTTTCCTCGGCCAGCGGAATGAATTCGGCCGGACTGATGAGCCCGCGTTGCGGATGTTCCCAACGTATCAAGGCCTCGGCCTTGCGTATCCGCCCGGTCGCCAACTCGACGATCGGCTGATAAACCAAATGGAATTGGTTGCGCGCCAAGGCTTCCCGTAAATCGCTGGACGTCCTGGAACGGCGTTCGGCGGCGATTTGCAGGGCCGGCGTAAAATAGCGCCAGGCATTGCGCCCTTGGTTCTTGGCAGCGTACATGGCTTGATCGGCATATTTCAGCAGCGCGTCGATACCGACCGCATCGTCCGGGAACAATGCAATCCCGATACTGGCGGACAAATAACTGGAGGCCCCATCCAGCACGAAAGGCGCGGCCAATGTATCCAAAAACGTTTGCGCGGTTTGCTCGACGCATTGGCTGTCGGTGATGTCGGGCAGGATCAATGTGAACTCGTCGCCGCCCAACCGGGCCAAAACGTCGTTTTGGCCCGCGCAAGCCCGCAAACGCTCGCCGGCTGCCTTCAACAGGGCATCGCCGTAAACATGGCCGACCGTGTCGTTGACTTCCTTAAAATGATCCAGATCGATCAACAGCAGCGCCAGTCGACTACCGTTGTGGAGGGCCGCCTTGATCGCTTGTTCCAGACGGTCGTAAAAACGGTTGCGGTTCGGCAACCCCGTCAGCGCGTCGTAATTTGCCTGCCGCCAAATAATTTCGTCACTGCGCTTCTTGTCGCTGAGATCGGAAAATACGCCTAAGTAATGGCTGAGTTCGCCATCCCCGCCATGAATCGCGGTAATGCTCAGCCATTCGGGATATACCCGGCCGTCGCTGGCTTTGTTCCAGATTTCGCCTTGCCAATAACCATTGGCGGCCAAATTTTGCCACATTTTTTGGTAAAACGCGGCGCCGTGCCGCCGAGCCGACAACAACGACGGGTTCCTGCCCTTGACGTCATCCAACGCATATCCGGTAATCCGGGTAAACGCCCGATTGACTGAAACGATACGATTGTCGGCATCGGTCAGCATAATGCCCTCGGTGCTGTACTCGAACACCTTGCCGGCCAAGTACAGTTGTTCGTTGGCTCTGCGTTGCTCCAGCACGATGCCGACGATAAATGCGCCAATTTCCAGCAATTTGCGGTGAAATGGACTCGGCAGGCGATGTTCGAAGCTTGACAACGCGAACGAGCCCATCACCCGCCCGCCCTTGCCGCGTATCGGCATCGACCAGCAAGCACCGATGTTGAAATTGCAGGCCAGTTGGCGCAGATCCCGCCAACGCGGGTCCTTACCGGTATTTTCGACGAAAACCGGCTCTCGCCGAAAAACCGCGTTACCGCAAGAGCCGGCGCCCGGCCCAGGCCGCAAGCCGTTCAGCTGGGCGATGCCCTCGGCCGGAATACTGGGCGCGACAAACACCTGTAGCGTTTGCTCCTCGTCGTCCAGAAGCATGACCGATGCCACGGCGTTGGGCAACAACCGCTCTTCCAGCAAACAAATTTGCCGACACACTTCGGCAGCCTCGTGACCCAGAGCCACCAGCCGCAGAATATCCTGCTGAAATTGCAGAATTCCGGCCTGATCCCGACCGTCGAGCGCCGCGTAATCGACGCTTTGATCCGTTGCCTGAAAATCGCCGCCGTGATGGATTTGCATGCTGCTGTCGAAAGACTCCGTACCCGGTCGGCCGGACGCCAACCCTTTAAAATAGGCATTCTCGCACGAAAAGCCGAGTTTTTTCGACCTCCGGCCGCCAAGGCGACAAAACCGAAAACGGGCAAGCGCCGCCACCCGGAAAATGGTAATCTAGCGAACTTCTGTTCAAGGATACTCGCCCGACGCACGGAGCGTCCCGCCAACAGCAAACATTCCTTTCCGATCAACTCAATTCGAATCTAGCCATGGCCGAAAACATCTCCAATAATGCACTCATCCTCGCCCTGCTGTCGCTGAACGGCGAAATTGCCATTCAAAAAGACTATCTGGATTCCGGCGAAATCCCGGAAGACGAAGTCGCCGACGAAGAAGAAGTCCTCGACGACCTCGAACAAGCCTTCATGGAATTCGTCGACGTTTACAAGGCCCGCGCCAAGGCCGACGAGTCGCTGCCGAGTGTCGAGGAACTGCTGGCCGGAGACGCCTGATCCCAATGTACGTGCTTTACGGAATCAAAAACTGCGACACGGTGAAGAAGGCCCGCGCCTGCTTGGACCAGCGCGGCGTCGTCTACCGCTTTCACGATTTTCGGGCCGACGGCTTGGACGAGGCCTTGCTGAAGCGCTTTGTCGCCGAGGCCGGCTGGAATGTGGTGTTAAACCAGCGCAGCACCAGTTGGCGCTCGTTGAGCGAAGCGCAAAAAGCCGATCTGGACGAAGCCAAGGCGGTCGCCTTGATGCTGGAACTACCGACGTTGATCAAACGGCCGATACTCGACGGCGGCCCCAGCCTGATCGTCGGTTTTGCCGCCGACGGCTATCCCGCCGCATGAGCGCGACGCTGACTTTGCTTCAGGAACTGATCCGGCGGCCGTCGGTGACGCCGGACGACGCCGGCTGCCAGGATTTGCTGGCCGAACGTCTGAGCGGCCTGGGTTTTATCGACGAGCGGATGAATTTCGCCGACACCCAAAACCTATGGCTGCGCAAAGGCCGCCAAGCGCCGCTGTTGGTGTTCCTCGGCCACACCGACGTGGTGCCGCCGGGCCCGCTGGACAAGTGGGACAGTCCGCCGTTCGAGCCGACCTTGCGCGACGGCAAGCTGTACGGCCGCGGCACCGCCGACATGAAGGGCAGCATCGCCGCCTTCGTCACCGCCGTCGAAGGCTTTATCGCGGAATACCCCGAG
This sequence comes from Methylomonas sp. BG-2, assembly GCF_057766305.1. Classification (NCBI taxonomy): domain Bacteria; kingdom Pseudomonadati; phylum Pseudomonadota; class Gammaproteobacteria; order Methylococcales; family Methylococcaceae; genus Methylomonas; species Methylomonas sp. BG-2. The sequence goes on from NZ_JBYMAP010000229.1 coordinate 4,056, forward strand.
CATCGTGGTTCGATCGCGATCCTGTTGACCAGCGACGAGGAGGGCCCGGCCACCGACGGCGTGGTCAAGGTGGTCGAGGTGTTGCGGGGGCGCGGCGACCGGATCGATTGGTGCCTGGTTGGCGAACCCTCCAGCGCGCGCCAACTCGGCGACGTGATACGGGTCGGCCGACGCGGCTCGTTGAACGCCAAATTGACGGTGCTGGGCATTCAAGGTCACGTCGCCTATCCGGAACTGGCCGACAACCCGATCCACGCCTTCGCTCCGGCCCTGCAAGCCTTGACCGAGGAAGTCTGGGACCGCGGCAACGACTTTTTCCCACCCACTCGCCTGCAAGTCTCCAATCTGAATTCGGGCACCGGCGCCGAAAACGTGATTCCGGGCGAACTGGTCGCCCAATTCAATCTGCGCTTCAGCACCGAACTGGACGAAGCCACGATCAAGGCCCGCGCCGAAGCGATTCTGAACCGCTTCGGCCTGCGTTACCAGATCGATTGGCGCCTGTCCGGCCAGCCGTTTCTGACCGCCCACGGCGAACTGATGGACGCCACCCACGCCGCGATCGAGCAGGTGTGCGGTTATCCAACCCACGACGATACCGGCGGCGGCACTTCGGACGGCCGCTTCGTCGCGCCGACCGGCGCCCAGGTCATCGAATTGGGACCGATCAATGCCAGCATACACAAGCTCAACGAGCACATCGATCTGGCCGAACTGGAACGGCTCAGCCTGCTGTACCGGCAAATCCTGGTCAATCTGCTCGCCTGATTTTTTTATTCGAATCATCCATTAGGGAGGACAGCATGCGTTGCCACGAAGTCGATTACCAGATAGTCGGCCATGACATACAAATGGTCGAAATCGAACTGGACCCCAACGAAACCGTGATCGCCGAAGCCGGCGCGATGACGTACATGGAACAGGACATCGACTTCGAAACCAAGATGGGCGACGGCTCCGGCGGCGTAATGGACAAATTGTTCGGCCTGGGCAAGCGCATGCTGACCGGCGAATCGGTATTTTTGACCCATTTCAGCAATCGCGGCGGTCAAAAACGCAAGGTGGCTTTTTCGGCGCCGTTTCCGGGTTCGGTGATCCCGCTGAATCTGGCCGAACTCGGCCAGGAAGTCATCTGCCAACGCACCGCCTTCCTGGCCGCCGCCTTCGGCACCCAGGTGGACATCGCCTTCAACAAACGCTTGGGCAGCGGCTTCTTCGGCGGCGAGGGCTTTATCCTGGAACGCTTGCGCGGCGACGGCATGGCCTTTATCCACGCCGGCGGCACCATCGTCCGCAAGGAATTGCGCAACGAAACCCTGCGCCTGGACACCGGCTGTCTGGTGGCCTTCAGCGGCGACATCGACTACGGCATCGCGATGAGCGGCGGCCTGAAAAGCATGCTGTTCGGCGGCGAGGGCTTGTTTTTGGCAACACTGTCCGGCACCGGCTCGGTGTGGGTGCAAAGCATGCCGTTCTCGCGCTTGGCCGAACGGGTGCTCAGCCAATCCCGGCCGATTCAGGACAGCGAATAACCGGCCGCTAGCGAAAGCGCCGCAAGAACGCGTCCATTTCACCGAAAAACCGCAAGCGGTCTTCCTCGCGGGTCAGATAATGATCCGCGTCCTCCATTTCCACATAACGCACATCCTTAAAACCAGCGCTCGCCAACGCATCGGCCATATCCCGCGAATGGCCGACGTTGACGGTCCAGTCGCCGACCCCGTGCACCAACAGCAGCGGCGTATGCAGACGGGCGGCCTGCTCGACCGGCGAAGTGTCCTTCAAGCGCGCCCTGTCACTCCACCAATGGCCCAAGGCTTTTTCAGCCAATTCGGCGTGCAAGCGGTGATCCAGCAGACGCATGTCGCCCCAGTCGTCCAGCAAGCGGCGCAAATCGGTAACCGGCGCCAGACTGACCGCGCAACGGTACAACTCCGGCGTCTTGATCGCGCCCATCAGCGCCGCGTAACCGCCGTAGCTGGCGCCGACGATGCACACCTGACCGGGATCGGCCAACTTTTGTTCGACCAGCCAGCGCACGCCGTCGGTGATGTCATCCTGCATTTCCAAGCCCCAGCGCCGAAAACCGGCCGCCTCGAAGTCGTTGCCGTAACCGGCCGAACCGCGAAAATTCAGCTGCAGGACGGTCCAGCCGCGATCGGCCAGAAAT
>NZ_JBYMAP010000230.1:0-6223 GCF_057766305.1 Methylomonas sp. BG-2
CGCTGCGTGTTCAACATAAATCGTTCCGTGTTCATCATGGTATGCTGACTGTTCATCACTCAATGCCGACTGTTCATCACGGAATGCCGGCGGTTCAGCCTGAACGGCTGCTGTTTTGTCATTCAACCGTCGCGTATTGACCGACCAATCCGGCTGTTGTAAACGAATGGAAGCGGTTGACCACCGTAACGTATTCGCGGCGGATCAGAAAAGCGGGGCTTGGACCGGGAGCGAGTTTCAGCGAAATTCGAGGCCGCAATCTTCCGGCGACTATCGGCCGGCATTGCCACTTTCAAGGCATGCGTGGGAATTTTTGGTTTCGATTAAGTCTGCCGTTGGGCGAAAGGCGTTAACTGGCGGGGCCGCATCCGGCGATATTTGGATTTGCCGCCCAAGCTGATCGCCAGCTTGGCGCTCAGCTTGGGAAACAACAATGGCCTCATGTCATTAAACAGCGCCGGCCGCAGCCGGCGCCGCTGTCGGTTTGCGCTTAGTTATGCTCGCATTCCAGTTCGGTTTCGCCGTTCTTTTTGGTTTTCAACACACAGGCCCGGTCGCTGCCGTGCTCGTGTACGTCCTGCTCCGGGCCGTGTTCGCATTCCTGCTCGACTTCGCCGTTGGCTTCGGTTTTTAGAATGCAGATATCGGCGCCCTTGCCGCTGTCCAAATTGACGTCATCGTTGTCGTAACTCACGGTATCCTTGCCGTTGCCACCAAGCAGATTGTCTTCGTTCAGACCGCCGTCCAGGCTGTCCTTGCCGTTTTGACCGTATAGATTGTCGCTGCCGGGGCCGCCGTTCAGGTCGTCGTTGCCGTTGCCGCCCCACAAGCTATCGTCGCCGCTGGCGTCGGCATCGACGCTGTTGTCGTCGTCGGCGTCGGAGGCATCGTCGTCGATCCCGTCCTTATTGCGGTCGCGCAGGTTATTGTCTTCGCCGTACAGGCCGTCGTTGCCGTTATCGCCGTTTAGCGTATCGCGGCCGGCATTGCCTTGCAGAGTGTCGTTCCCGTTGCTGCCGCTCAGGTTATCGTCACCGGAACCGCCATTGAGTTGGTCGTTGCCGTTGCCGCCGCTCAGCGTGTCGTTATCGTCTCCGCCCCATATGGTGTCGTGCCCGTTACCGCCGATCAGATTATCGTTACCGGTGCCGCCGTCCAATTGGTCGTTGCCGTGGTTACCCTTCAAGGTGTCGTCGCCACCGGCGCCGCAGATCAAATCGTTACCCTTGCCGCCGTCGATGACGTCGTTAGCGGCGGTGCCCATGATGACGTCGTCACCCTTGGTACCCATCACGACTTCGTTACCCTGTTTGTCGATTTTTTTGATCGCTGTTTCGGCATGAATGGTGACGGTGGCGCCCAAGCAGGTGTCTTCCGCGACGGCGGTTTGAGTGAATGCGGCGGCGATGGCAAGGCCGAGCAAGGTTTTAGCGAATGTATTTTGGCTCATGATAGTTCCTGGATTAATGGGGTTTTATAAGCGGACCGAATGCTTCGCCGCACATTCGATCGACAGGATTGCGCCGAGCGGGCATCAACGCCGAAACCTTGGCCGTCGATCGCAATCGTTTATAAATGCCGGAATCGGGCGCGAAAGTTCAATCGAGCACATTGGGTAATGCCGCTTTCGCAGGCCCGGGATGTTGCGAGCCGCCGGAAACCGCGCGAAAACACTGAGCGTATTCCTGATCGGAACACCTTCAGTCGCGGTTAAAGCGACTCCCACGGCAAGACTCATCCCGGCTCGCAAGCTTACATTAAAGGAAGCCCCCGGAAATAGTACTTTCGGGATGATTGCGGAAATCGGGATGGTATGGAACACTCGAAACTCGCTATTCCCGGTACTCGAGCCGGCACCCGAGCGAACGGGGCTAAGCCGCTTGGTTTCTTGAAGCCTCCCGCCGATCGGCGGGGTCGGATTGGTCCGCCGCAAGTCCACGTACCAGAGCGGAAATTCGGCGAGGCTCAAGCGCCGAACAAGGCCGAGCTCAAATAGCGTTCGCCGGAATCCGGCAACATCACGACAAAGCTTAGGCCGGCGTAGTCCGGCAACGCGGCCAGCCGCAGGGTCACGGCCAACGCGGCGCCGCTGGACAGGCCGGCGAGTATACCTTCTTCCTTGGCCAAGCGGCGGGCATATTCGACGGCTTCGACTTCGCTGGCGGTTTCAATTCGGTCGATCAGGTCCAGGTCGAGTATCGCCGGCACGAAGCCGGCGCCTATGCCCTGAATACCGTGAGCACCGGGCTTTAACGCCTGGCCGGAGCGGGTTTGGGTCAAGACCGGACTAGCGGCGGGTTCCACCGCCACGGTTTCGATGTGCTTGCCCTGCCGTTTCAGGAAGCGTCCGGCGCCGGTGATCGTGCCGCCGGTGCCGACGCCGACGACCAACACATCGACCGCGCCGGCACTGTCTCGCCAGATTTCCGGACCGGTGGTTTGTTCGTGTATCGCCGGATTGGCCGGATTTTTAAATTGTTCCAACAGCAAATAGCGGTCCGGTTCGGCCGCGGCCAGCCGTTCGGCGGCCTCAACCGCGCCGCGCATGCCCAGCTTGCCGTCGGTCAGCCGCAGTTTGGCGCCGTAAGCGCCCAGTAATACGCGGCGCTCGCGACTCATCGTGTCCGGCATCGTCAGCGTGATTGGAATGCCGCGCGCGGCGGCCACCGCCGCCAAGGCGATGCCGGAATTGCCGCTGGTGGCTTCGATCAGCGTCACGCCGGGTTTGAGCAGGCCCTGGCGTTCGGCGGCCCAGACCATCGCCGCGCCGACCCGGCATTTCACCGAATAAGCCGGATTGCGGCTTTCGATTTTGGCGAAGATCGTCACCGGCAGCTCGCGGCCGATCCGATTCAGCCGGACCAGCGGCGTGCCGCCTATCGAAGCGGAATTGTCGGTAAACCAGTTCGCCATATCGACTCCCGATGCGGGCTGACGCAATGCAAAAAAAAGCCGCCTTGACGGCGGCATGAGCGGGATGTCACGAGAGGGAACATCACCATGGAACAACACGGAACTATCGTCATCGCACTTCAAATTTCGATTTTTCGATTCCCTCTTCCCACCCCTCTACCGGAGGGCGAGGGGCGGATGCGCCGAAATTCGCAGTGCGAAAAGTATCCATTGCGCGCCCCGCCTTACATGCCGTATTGGGCGGAGACGCTGAAACTGCCGAAATGATGCGGCGCGCCCGGCATCAACGGGTTTTCCCGGCGCGCCGCCTTGGGTTGATGCCAGGCGGCCGCCGGTGCCGGCCGGCCCAGGTAATAACCTTGCAACAATTTGCCGCCGGCATCCAGCGCGATATCGAGCTGGATTTCGTTTTCGATGCCTTCGATGACCGGTTGGGCACCCAAGGCCTGTACCACCTCGATCAACTTTGGCAACACTCGGCGGATTTTACCGCCGCGTTCGGCTTCGCGAATGATGCCGGCGTCCAATTTGACGTAATTCGGCGCCAAATGCCAGAGTCGATCCAAATTGGAATGGCGGCTACCGAAATTGTCGATCGCGATTTGAAAACCGCGATCGCGGTAATTGTCCACCGCTTCGGCGAGCGCCTGATCGGCCTCGACCGCGTTTTCCATGATTTCCAGTACGACCTGGGTGGTCGGCACCGAATGCAGATGCAAAATGTGCTCGAACACCTTGCCGTGGGTATTGACGCTGACCAACAGTTTGGGATGCACGTTCAAAAACAACTGGCCGCGCTCCTCGGGCAACTCCAGATAATTGAGCATGTGCAAGGTGCGCGCCACCCGATCCAGCTTGACCAACTTGCCCTGATTGTCGGCCCAACCGAACGCGAAGTCCGGCGACACCGATTCGATGCCGGTGGAAGGCCGCAGCAGGGCTTCGTAACCCAGCAAGCCCTCCGAGGTCGAGGTATCGAAAATCGGTTGAAATTCGCTACGCAAGCGCAGACCGATGTAGCGGCTTAAAACTTGCGCCGCTTCCACTTCCAGTTTGAATTCGTCCAGGTCCAGATAAAGTACCCTTTCCAGGTCGTCCCGTATCGCTTCGATCGTGGTTTGCACCATCTCGTTACCCTCCTTTGCTCGGGCCGCGATCAGCGTCCGTAGATCTGATCGAAAATGCCGTTGTCGTCGAAATGGGTTTTCTGGAGGGTAGCCCAGCCGCCCAGTTGTGCAATGGTCACCAAATCCAGACGCGGAAACTGCTTGGCGTACTTGTCGGCAATCGCCTTGTCGCTGGGCCGGTAGTAATTTTTGGCGATAATCTCTTGCGCGCCCGGCGTGTAGAGATATTTCAGATATTCGGTCGCCAAATCGAGCGTGCCGTTTTTCGTGGCGACCGCTTCGATAACCGCCACCGGCGGTTCCGCCAAAATGCTGAAAGGCGGCGCGACCACTTCGAATTTATCGGCGCCGAACTCCTTCAGCACCAAAAACGCTTCATTTTCCCAGGTAATCAAGACATCGCCGATTTCGCGCTCGGCAAAAGTCGTCGTCGAGCCGCGCGCACCGGAATCCAGAACCGGCACGTTTTTGAACAGCTTTTCGACAAAGGCCTTGGCCTGATCCTTACCGCCGTTGTTCTTCTCCGCGAAGGCCCAAGCCGCCAAATAATTGTAACGGGCGCCCCCCGAGGTTTTCGGGTTCGGGGTGATGACCGAGACGCCGTCCTTGGTCAGGTCGTTCCAATTCTTGATGCCTTTCGGGTTGCCTTTACGGACCAAAAACACGATGGTCGAGGTGTAGGGCAAGCTGTTATTGGGCAATTTGCCTTGCCAGTCCTTGGGCAACAACCGAGCTTTCTCGACGATTTGGTCGATGTCGCCGGCCAGGGCCAAGGTCACCACATCGGCCTCCAGGCCGTCGATCACCGCGCGGGTTTGCTTACCGCCGCCGCCGTGCGATTGCTGGATATTGACGTCCTCGCCGGTTTTATCCTTCCAGTATTTAATGAACAATTGGTTGTATTCCTTATACAACTCGCGGGTTGGATCGTAGGACACGTTCAATAAGGTTCGGTCCGCGAACGCGTTGCCGCCGATCGCGAGGGACAGCCCCAGCGCCAGCGCTTTAATCGATTGGGAAAATGTCATCGTTTGCTCCTAACTGTCGGTATGTTCGAGTTCGTCGGACAGGTCTGTTGCCTATCGGGAAATTCATGATAAGCAGACCTTTAAACCAACAAAAACGATAGTTTTAGAATTTAAAATCTCAAAATAAGATAACAAAGCCGGCAAACGCCCCGTCGCGGGCCGGACAGGGCGATTTAAAGGCTTATTTGTAGGTCGGCTTGCCGTCGCCGAACGCATTTAACGAAACTTCGAAATAAAAGAAGTTGCTGGGTTCGGTCGTGTATGGTCCGTTAGAGCGCGCCTGCGAGGTCGTGTAATCGCCCGGCGTGAACCGAGCGTAACTCAGGCTCCAGTCCACGTAGGGATTGAGCTTGTGACGCAAGCGTATATCGAACTCGTGACCCAAAAAGGCTTTGCCGTTGACGCCGGTCAAACCGGCCCGATTCCAACCGCCACCGTCGCTGGACATCCAGTAGGCGTTGTAGCCGGTGTCGATTTGCACGTCCTTGTAGGGCGAAAACTCGACCCGCGCCTTGGGTGCGTGGATGTTGTCCCACGAGAAATAGTCGTTGCGCGACCAGGGCTGATTGAAACCGTAAAAAGCATCGAAACGCTGATTACTGGTGTCCCTGGAATTCTTGTCGCCGGAGCCGTAGCCATAGTACAAACTGGTACGGGGTTTCCAATCGTGGTCGAAGGTGTAACCCAACTCCAACGAGTAGGCGATCGCGTCGTGCTGTTGCAAGGTCTCGGTTTTGCGTCCCGATGACGACAATTTGCCGAAGCGGCCGAATTGCTTGTTGAAATCGGTATCGAAGTCAAAACCGGTATCCGGTATCACCCCGTAGACCCTCAAGCCGGGCGCGTAGATATCCATGTCGGCCTTACGGCTGGCGCTGACCGCGTTATACGGATCGCCATCCACTTTGCGCCCCAGAAAATAAGGTTGGATCGTAACGATTTCCGACCATTGCTTCAGGCTTAACACCGCGCCGTAGATCCAGGTATCCTCGTCGGGCTGATCGAATTCATTACGAATTCTGTCCACCGGTTGCAGGGCGAAGGTATCCAAATCCCAATCGTTTTGTTTTTTGCCGAAACGGACCCGATAGCCTTCGAAGTTATTGGTCGTATTGCGGAACTGGTTGTTGCCGATCAAACGCCTGTCGAGCAACT
>NZ_JBYMAP010000231.1:0-6179 GCF_057766305.1 Methylomonas sp. BG-2
GTATTCGAAGAGCTTCAGCGGCGAGGTGCACCAATAAATCGGCGAATGCCGGGTCGTCATGTAAAACAACAGATCGGCGGCGACCTGATACTCGCGTATCGTGGCGGCTGGCCGGTGCGGGATGAAATCGACGTTGGCGAGGCCGCGCTCGCGATAATAGTCGCGCCACGCCGCGCACTCGTGGTCCTTGCCGCCGATATGCACGAAAGCCACTCGTTCGCGGTCGCGCGCCAAGGTTTCGAATAGTTCGGCGCCGCCCTTATACAGACTGCCGGTGTGCACCACCAAGAGTTTATCGGTCGGCAAATTCAAGCGCTGTCTGAGTTCGGCTTTCGGCAATGCTCGCAACGGCGCGTAGGCCTCCGGGAAGGCGGCATTGTGGGCCGGCAGCAGGTTGGCCTCGCTAAAGCCGTAGACCTTTTGGTAGTGTTCGGCCAACGCCAGACAATTCGTCGTCATTTTAAATCGGCGTGCTCGGCTCAATAGCCGAAACAGGACTTTGGGGAGTAGCCCGTGCGGTTGATCGTGGGCTTCGTAAACCACGCGGCCGCCGGCGAAAACCACGCAGAACGCGACGACGATATCGCGGGTGGCAAACAGCGCCGAGCGCTCGGCACGAGCACCGGTCAATGCCGCCAGGCAGACTCGGATGTAGCGTAGCCATTGGTTGGCGGACCACGGCAGCGGTCGATGCGCGAACGGCGGGTCGCCGCTCAACTCGCCGGGCGAGATCAGCAGAAATTGCCCGGCCAGCCGGTCGTGGTAGGCCTGGGCCATCGACAGGATTTGACGAGCCTGGGCGCCGGACGCGGACAAGCTGACACGGGTGATATAAATGACGCGCATGCGGTTCCGATGTTTTCAACTAACGATCATAGAAGCGTTTTGCCCAGGAAAGTAAAACCTTGCCGTGGAAGCGGCTATAGCCGCGCTGGTGCAATGTTCATGGTGATGACGCGGATCCGGGCTGCACGGAAGGTCGGCCTAGGCCGGCCGTCCTTCGGCACCGGACCTGGCCAGCAGCAATTTCGCGGTCGCCACGTTCAGTACGGTATTGACCAGCAAGGCCAGCGCCAGCGCCAACGGTTGGGTCAACTCCAACCAGGCCAGTAAGGCCAGCAAGGCCGTGGCCGGCAAATAGCTCAGCGGCGACACCCAATAGGCTTGGCGTTGGGTGATTGCGTTGCTCAGCGTCGTCCGCCATACCAAGAACGGCGAGCCGGCCAAAATGGCCAGGACCGCCAGCAAAGTATCGTTCCAGCCGCGTTCCAGCGTCAGCGCCAACATCGCCAATCCGGCCGTGAACAGTGCGGAGGCGGCCAGTACCCAGCGGGCCCCGCGCCGGTATTGATCGCCCAAATCGCGATCTTGCCGGAACAGGCCGTGACGGACATGCAGACGTTGTAGCACAAAGTCGGCGATGTTCGTCACCAGGCCGCAAACCTTTTGCAAATAACCGAACAGGCCGGCGCTGCCGAAATCGGCTTGCGCGGCCGGGATCAGCAGCAAATAGCGCACCCCTAGCTGTTGCAGCAATTTGGAGAAAAACAAGGTCATCGCTTGATAGACGAAGTCGCGGTCGAGTCGGCGCAACGAGAGATTGACGTTCAGCCGGTAGTACCGGCAGATTCGTAAATTGCTCAAACAACCGCCCAATAATTCCAGCGTGACGATCTGCGGCGCGTCGCCGTACCAAACCAGCGCGGCGGTCAAGCCTAAGCGCAACGCGGTTCCCTGAGCCAATTGCGCGTCCAGCAGCTCGGCGTAACGCTCGGGATCGGCGATTTTGGCTGCGTGAATTCTAAAACCGCAGCCGACCACGCTGAACATCAACATGGCCCAAAACCCGGCCGATAGCGGTTCCGGGTACAACGCGGCGAACAGGCCCCCCGCCCACAACAGGCTGACCAGAGCGGCATGGGTCGCGGCCCTATCGATCAGCGCGTCGCTGGCGGCTTGGTCGAGCGACAATGCCGCGCGGCGGCGGATCAATTGCTTGTCCAGTCCCGATGCCGTCAGCAAGGTCGACAGATTGAACAAGGCCAGCAAACTCATATATTCGCCAATTTCGGCGAACGGCCAGCGCCATTGCATCACCAATAAAAACAGGCCTTGCGAGGCCACGCTGAGCAGCCGCAGCCAGACCGGTTTCAGTACCGCGCGGGCTCGGGCGCGACGGGGGCGGGATGGAGCCGGCATCCGGCCCTACCGAATACCGTCGCGGCGTGTTCCGCCGCCGCGGGCGAAAACCGCCGACGCCGGTTTAGTCCGCATTCGCCAGACGCGCCCGCAACTCGGCGAACATTTCGCGGACTTCGTGAAGCTTCTCGGCCCGGTTTTCGCGGTAGGCGCCCCGATAATACGCGCGCCCGGCTTCGACGGCGTCGGCGTCGGCCAAATTCAGCGGGTATTGCCAGGCTTGCAGCAACGATTCGTATTTTTCCGACCAGCCGACCGTCAGCAACGGGACTTGCGCGTACAAGGCCAGGCAGCAACCGTGGTAGCGCGCCGATACGCAAATCAGCGCGCGCGGTAACCAGTCCCAAACCGCCTCGGGATCGGGCGCGATGCGCACCTCGACCGCGCCGGCGAGCGCGGCGCGGATTTCCTCGAGGTAGGCGGCCTTCTCGCCGGTATAAAACGACGCGATGACCACTTCCCGGATCGCGTCGCCGTGAGCGCTCAGCATGCGCTGGGCGGCGGCGACGATGTCGGCGGTTTGCGATTTAAAGTTGGGAATCACCAGCAGCACGTCGCGCGCTGCCGGGGCGCTCGCGGTTTCGAACGCTGTCAGCCGGGGGTGGCACAATACGAAATCAGAGCATAGGCCGATGGGCTGGGACAGGCCGAGCGCGCCGGCGGCGGCGAGGGAATGCGCATCGCGAGCGTATACGACGTCGGCCAAGGCGTAGAGCCCTTGGAAAATAGAACGATGCGCGGCTTGTTGAATCGACAGCGAATGGGGCAAAAATGCGATCCTGGCGCCGGCCGCCTTGGCAAGCCGCAGTAAATGCAGCTTATTGCTCATCAACATCGGCGCGTTCGCGTGGTCGTGCAGGTAGCCGCTGATGTCCAGAACCGTGCCGATGTCGGCTAGCGTTTTAAAGCCGAGGCGGGCGAACGGGCCGGGCGCCAGTCGCGCGCACAGCCGGTCCAGGCCGCGACGGACCAGCGCGTTCGGCATCAAAAAATAGCCCCGGTACCAGGCGTGCCACTGCGAGCCGCGCGGCATTTCGACGACCGGCGCCGCGCCATCCAATAAATGATGGACGACGGTTTCGAACATCAGCCGCGAGCCGAAATTTTCGTAGCCGAAGCCGGTCAGCAATACCTGTTTTTTCACGATCAAACCTTGCAAATGCGTCCGCTTTTCGGCGACTTGCCGCTGGAAAGCGCGGGGTTTTGGTGGCCGACCACCAGGCAGAACACAATCTTCTGGGTGGCGGGTAAATTCAGAACGGCGCGGGACTGGCGATCGGTGTTTGGGCGGATCGGCCAGTTCAAATAGCATGTGGCCAAGCCCCGGCTCTGCGCGGCCAGCGCGAACAACAACGAGGCGAAGCTGCAATCCATGACCGGCACGTGGCGGTCGCGCGGGTGATTCACCGCCGCCAGGTCGGCGACGAAGGCCAGCACCGCGCAATGCTCGACGCCAGTGAAATTGGTCAGGCCGATGCTGTTCGCCAGCAGCCAATCGCGTTTTTCCGGGGTTTCGACGATCAATACCCGGTAAGCCTCGCGGTTGCATGACGTTGGTATATGGCGAGTGTCGTGCAGGATCGCGGCGATAGCGTCGCTGGCCGGAGCCGGCGCGATGAAATGCCGGCAGCTGCCGCGTTGGGCAAAAGCGGCGCATAAGCTGGCGTAGTCGGGCGCGTCGAGCGGGATCGCGGCGGCCGCTGCTTCGACCGGCAGCTCCGGATTGGCGTGGCGTTGCCGATATTCGGCGAGGACGTGGTCACCCCACTCGACGATTGCCGGCGGCAATTGCGAACGGTAGGTTTCGAAGTCGCGCAGGGTTTGGCCGGCGTAGGCTTGCCCGAACGGAATTCGGCACTCCGGATTGCGCAAGCCTTTTTCCAGCCGATGAATGTTACGGCGTAGCAAATATTCCGTGGCGTTGGCACCGCGCCGCTGGCGGATACCGTCGAACAGCAGGCGGTTGTCGGCCAGAAAGACTCGGAAATATTCGCGAAGGGATTTTAGTTTGCTGAACACGGGCGATACGACGATGGATTGAGCGGGCTAGCTCCCCGCGTAGCCGGCGGATTCTCCACTTAGCGGGCGGCCTTGTCAATCGGAGCTATGGAAGCGTGGGCGAGTTCGCGGTACAGCTCGATGACCTTGGTGGCATAACCGTCCCAACTGAATTGGCTCGCCCGGACGCGGGCGTTTTCACCCATCGCGCGGATACGCTCCGGATGGGCCTTGAACCATAGCATCCGGTCGCGCAACGCCGCGCGGTCGCCGGCCGCGATCACGAAACCGTCGATGCCGTCGCGCACCATCGAGCCGGAAGCGTCGCTGACGATGGCCGGCAGTCCGCAGGCCATGGCCTCGAACACCGCCTTGGCCGAACCTTCCAGCCAGCTCGGAAACACGAACACATCGCAATTGGGCAGGTATTCGAAGGTTTTGACGAAGCCCGGCGTCAGCACTGTGTGGGCGGCGGCGGCGATGTCGATTTCGGGATAGCGCCGGCCGCACAAATGCAGGCGGTCGCCGGCAAAGGCCGGATCGCGCCAGGCATCCAGCAGCAGATCGACCCCCTTGCGCCGGTTAATGTTACCGGCGAAGCAAAAGTCCAGCGCCGCGCCGGGTTCTTTAGGCGGACGCGGCTTAGTTGGGCCGGAAGGCGAGTCGACGCCGAATTCGGCGATGCGGATCTTGGCCGCTGGCACGCCGATGCGTTGCAATTCCTCGGCGACGAACGGCGATGGCGCGGCAATCAGGTCGGCCAGTTCGCACGCCGCTTGCTCGAATTCCAGCATGCTGCGATGGGTCATCAAAAAATCGAGGCCGTATTGCTCGGCGATGCGCTGGGAATACGCGGTCGGTGCGACCGGCATGTCTAACAGGACCGGAATGCCGGCCGATTTTAACCCCTCCAGCAATTGGGGGCAGGCGTCCCAGACGTGGGCGATTGCTCCCGGCCCGGCGACGGCTTCTTGCCAGTGTCGGGCCGCGAACCACTCGAACAATTTGACGTCCGGGTAGCGGTGGTTGAAACCGGGCGCCAGATAAATTCGGGCGGCGTTCAACAGTCTGGGGAGGTGGCCGAGCCAGCCCATGTCCCGATAAACAAAGCCCGGCGACTTGATTTGAGCTTGGCGCGACAAACAATAACCGCTATCGCCTCGGGCCGACAGCGCGCGGATGATGCGTTCGGTGCGCACGCCGATATTGCCGGGCTTGCCGACGATGGTGTTGGCGAAATGGCGGATATTCAACATGGCCGGAGGAGGGGCAATATCCCCTTCCCTGCGAGAGATGCCGGGACGAGGAGATTAAAAAACTAAAGTTGCGGCTCGATCACTATTCCGGCGGGGAACAGCGTATCCCGCCGCGTCGGGATACGAAACTTGACATTTTTGATCAGCGGTCCGCTGTTGAGCCGCGCGGGCGGGCTTTCCGCGCCACCCATCAGTGGCCGTGGCCGTGTTCGGCGTAGACCTCGGCGTGACCGTCCTTGTCGAACGACACGACTTTGTAATCGTCCAGGCGGTCGCCCATTTCCATGCCGGGGCTGCCCATCGGCATGCCGGGCGCGGCCAAGCCGGCGACGTTGGGTTTGGTTTGCAGCAGTTTTCGCACGTCGGCGGCCGGAACGTGGCCTTCGATCACGTAGCCGTCAACCACCACGGTATGGCAGGACGCCAGCTTTTCCGGCACGCCGTAGCGGGCCTTGATTTGGTCCATGTCCGAGCTGATCACGTCCTTGATCTTGAAGCCGCTGTTTTCGGCGTGTTCCAGCCATTTGCCGCAACAACCGCAAGTCGGGCTGCGGTAGACGGTCATTTCGGGTTGTGATACTTCTTCGGCGACGGCGTTGAAACCCATCGAAGCCAGGGCCAAAATACTGATGCGGATAAAGTGAGTCATAAAAAACCTATTTGATGTTTGTATAGGGTAAGGTGCTTCCTATTTATGGTTTTTGTCCGGTCAATCTTGCACTGATT
>NZ_JBYMAP010000232.1:0-6163 GCF_057766305.1 Methylomonas sp. BG-2
GGCGATTCACTATCCCGCTTCGCGCAGCGGGTTGATCGACACCGAATAGATCCCGTCCAAGCGAGCCGGTAGCGAATGTCCCAGCGCGGAATCAAGCTATTATTAGTAGCTATCGCTCTTGGAAAAAGAGCCGCGGACGCCGACCGATAAGCCATTTCACAACGCGGACTAGCTCACAAATTCGGCAAGTTGACCGCTGGCAACGACGGCACGCTCGGCGCAAAATCGATCAAAACCGGCTGAAATAGGCACCCGCGATGGCCTTGAATCGGTAAAAAATAAATTAAGTCTTTGATATATGATGATAATTACAGTCATTGCATCGTTGCGAAGCGAAAACGGGGCACTAGGATTTTCCGTACAACTAATAAAGTTTTCCATCTAGTTGACGTTAAATTGTAGGCTATACTCACCGCGCCTATCCTTACGGCGCGCGGCCGCAAGAGCAATAATAACTATACGAAGCATTTCTGGAGATTCGAATGTTGATGATGAACTGGCATTCAGTAGGTGTGAAAGTAGTAGCGATTACGATGTCGGTACTCACTGGTGTTGGCATCCTAATCCTGGTTGTCTACGCCAACGTCGGCAAACAAAAGATGATAGATCGGGAGATTGAGTCGTCACGCCAGTTATTGGTTTTGTCGGAGTCCATTCGCGACAATGTCGTCAAGAAATGGGAGACCGGCGTCTATTCTCCCGAACAGCTCAATCAACTCATCGATAAATTCGGTTTAGCCAAATCCAGAGATCTGGTGCTAGCGACCGTGCCGACCGCTAACGCCTGGGATGTTATAGAAACCAAGGCCAAGGAATACGGTTTCCGTTTTAAGGCGCCCGCCAATAACCCGCGCAACCCACGTAACGCCGCCGACGAAATCGAACGTACCGCGCTGGATTACTTCCGGACTAATCCGAACGCCAGCGAATACAGTTACATCGACGAAGACAAACAGGAAATCCGCTATCTGCGACCGGTTAAACTGGTCAAGCAATGTGAACTGTGCCACGGCGATCCGCAAAACTCGCAATCGCTTTGGCGTAACGACAAAGGCCAGGATTTGCTCGGCTATACGATGGAAAATCGCCATGCCGGCGATTTGCATGGTGCCTTCGAAATCATTACGCCATTCTCGGTGGCATTGGCCCAGCTAAAATCCGATACTTACTATGCCATCGGATTTTTAATCGCCACATTGTTTATCATCGGCTTCACCGGATACTTTATGATGAGCCGCATCATCATCGGCCCGCTAACCGCGTTGGCGCTCAAGCTGCAGGACATCTGCAGCGGTGACGGCGACTTGCGGGCTAGGCTGGATGCCTCCGGTAAATCGGAGTTCGCCTGGGTTGCCCACAGCTTTAACTCCTTCGTCCGGAAGATTGCCAAAACCGTCGATGAAATTAGCGCGACCAGCGAAAAACTGGCCAGCGCCTCGCACAAATTGGCGACCATCACCAACACGACGCAAAGCGGTGTCGAAAGACAGTTGCACGAAACCACGCTGGTCGCCAACGCGATGAAGCAGATGACCTCGACGGTTCAGGATGTCGCTAAAAACGCGGTCCGCGCTTCCGAGGCCGCCGAAATCGCCGATAAGGAAGCCTCGACCGGCAAAAACATCGTCAAGGACGCCGTCAACGGTATTAACAGCTTGGCCAGCGAAGTCGAAAATGCCGCGAATGTGATTCACGAACTGGAAAACGACAGCAACAGCATCGGCGAAGTGCTCGGCGTGATCCAAGGCATTGCCGAGCAAACCAATTTGCTGGCGTTGAACGCCGCCATCGAAGCGGCTCGAGCCGGAGAACAAGGCCGGGGTTTTGCGGTCGTTGCCGACGAAGTCCGCACGCTGGCCAGCCGGACCCAAAATTCGACCCTGGAAATCCAGCAAACCATCGAGCGTTTGCAGGGGCGCGCCAAACAAGCGGTTGCGGTGATGGAAAACGGCCGCAAACGTGCCGCTTCCAGCGTGGATCAAGCGGCATCGGCCGGCGAATCCATCACCTCGATCAGCCAGCGCATCGATACCATTAACGACATGAACAACCAGATTGCCAGTGCCGCCGAAGAACAAACCGCGGTGGCCGAGGAAATCAACCGCAATATCAGCAATATCAGTCACGTGTCGGAAGAAACCTCGATCGGCGCGAAAAACACCGCCGACGCCTGCCGGGAATTGCTGGAACTCGCCAATCAACTCCGCACGACCGTTGGCAGTTTTAGGACCTAAGCACGCGGACGGACAGCCTAAGCAGGACAATTTTCGCCTGTATCGCCTCGCAAAATGGCGTCTATACTTTTCGGGACGGAGCAAAACTCGTGATCAATGGCTTTGCTCCGTCAAAGAAAAAGTCATTTTCTTGAATTCGACATCACCTATCGCCGACCACGAGGAGTGATCGTCACGCACTCCGCCTCCCGGTAGCGTCGGACTTAATCCGCCTCATCCGGGCTTGCGGTTTTTAGGGACAAGAGAGCAACCATGCCAGCGTCAATTAACCAATTATTCGATCAAATCCATCAACTTCCACAAATTCCGGAAGTCGTCAGAACCATTGTCAAACAACTCAACGATCCGAATTTTCACATGCCGGAAATCGTGAAGGATGTGGAAAAAGAACAAGTCATTGCTTTAAAGATACTCAGGCTGGTCAATTCCGCCCATTTCGGCCTATCTCGAAAAGTGGGATCGATAGAAGAAGCCGTTACGATGCTAGGCACCAATCAACTCAAAACCCTGGTGATTGCGTCCGGATTTGTCGGTTCGTTTGCGAAACTGGCCAATTTCGATCTGAAGCAATTCTGGCGAACCAGTTTTCGGACGGCTACTTACGCGAGCTGGCTTGCCACTCAGGCTGGTTTGCAAGCCGATGTCGCCTACACCGCCGGCTTGATAGCCGACCTTGGCAATGTGCTGATCCATTTGGGATTACCTAGCGAGGCGAACGAGATCGATCAACACGTCAAAGCCGGCAACTCGCGCTCCGATATTGAACTGCGCCGGCTGGGGTTTGTTACGCCGACCGCGTCCGCCGAACTCTGCCGCCGCTGGAAATTTCCCGACGACTTGACCCTGGCCGTCGAGCAATCGGCCGACCCGTTGGCCGTGGAAACCCCAAATCGCTTGGGGTGCGCGGTGTTTTTAGGCCGTTTTACCGCGACCAGCCAGGAAGCAAATCAGTCCGCCGACCAGATTATCAAAGCCTTTCCGCTGGCGGTCGCCGAAGGTGTGGGTCTATCGGCCGAATTCGTGCAATCGCGCTTGGCTGAGATGCTGGAATTGGGCGGCGATTTGGACGAATTGCTCGATTAAGGACATTAACGCTGCGTCAATCCCAAATTGACGGCGATGTGTGCCAATTCGGTCGTTGTAGCCACTTGCAGTTTCTTTTTGATCTGCGTGGCGTAATTGGCGACCGTTTTGTGGCCCAAACAGAGTTGGTCGGCAATTTTATGGACAGTCAGACCTTGTGCCAGCAAACTGAAGACATCGAACTCCCTAGGCGAGAAATCGGCAATAATCGTCTGATGATTGCCGGCGGCTTGCTCGCCGGCGGATTTCATTAGGCCACGTTCCACGTAAATGACGCCTTGCAGGACCGCTGCTATCGCTTCCGTCAGAATGCCGGGCGCGCTATTCTTGGTAATATAACCCAAGGCCCCGGCATCCAAGGCCCGGCTGACGTAGACTTGCTCTTGATGGACGCTAAATACCAGTATTTTCGCGCCGGCGTCGCGCTGGACAATGCGGCGAATGGTTTCCAGACCTCCGATGCCGGGCATCGACAAATCCATGACCAACACATCGGGCTTGACCTCTTGGTATAGCCTTATCGCTTGTTCACCCCGCTCGGCTTCGCCGATCACCTCAATACCAGGACTGGCCGACAACAACATCCGAAATCCCGCTCTGACCACCGCGTGATCGTCCACCAACAAAATACCGACAGCGCGTTTCATGCCAAAGGAATCCTTGCTTGTATCGTCATCCCGCAATCGGGCGCGGAACGAATGTCCAACTCGCCGTCTAGCGATTTGATACGTTCCTTGATGCCGCGCAATCCGAATCCCCGGTTGACGGTCATTAAATCACAGCCGCGTCCATCGTCTTCAACCCGCAATTGCAAGACGTCTGGCCGGTTTAGTTTACGCAATGCGATCGTAACCCGTCGCGCCTGGGCATGCCTGACGACATTGGTCAGGCATTCCTGTATCACCCGAAAAATCTGGATGGTCACCGCCTTATCCAAACTGTCGACTTCATCGCTGCAATCGATGGTTAGGTTCAATTCGGGATTGCGCTCCGACCAATGATTCACTAAGTCTTCCAACGTGGCTTTCAAGCCTAGCTCAGTCAAAACCAAGGGGTGAAGTTGTTGCATCATTGAACGAACGACAGTCATCAAGTGGTCGCAAATATCGCTGATGGCCGAGGTGATCTTGGCGGTATCCGCGCGTTGGTGGGCGGCCGTCACCGCCATGACCTTGATCGCGGTCAGCGACTGCCCGAGTTCGTCGTGCAATTCTTGCGACAGTCGTTGCCGCTCCTCTTCTTGTATCGCCAACGAATGTTGCGTTAGCGCTCGATTTTCCTGGCGACTCTTTTCCAGTTCGACAGTCATGTGGTTGATGGCATTAGCGATGCTGTCGAACTCCATCGTCGAAAATTGCGGCAGTTGGTAGCGATATTGGCCGGTTTCGATAATGCGCAAGGCTTCGACAATTGAGGCAATCGCCTTCAGTGACTTACTCAATACCAAATTGACCGCAAAAAAACTCAGCAAAGTCAGCAACGACAAGGATGCGAAAAAACCGACGCTCTCCTCCCACACCTCGGTAATTTCGTCCAACGGTTGCGCTTGAATGACCAAGGTCATCGGTTTGCCGTCCCGAGTGCGCAGCTGATGTTCAACTTTCGGATAATCGCTTTGTACCCAGGCAACGAACCACGCGGGGGGCATGTCCTCGGGATGGCTAGGTTGGTCTACTCCGGAAAAATGTACCAGCTGACCGTCCGGTTTGTGCAATTGAATGCTCAGGTGCCGAGTTTGCTGTAACGCGCCGAACCGCGACAGGTCTTCGACAGGCGCGTCCAAACCCAACGATATCAACTGCACCGCCATATTGATCGAGGCGTCGACCTCTTTCTTGACGGCGTTCCTCGCTTGCCATATCGCTATCGCGCCGCCGATCAGCAATATGCAAAGCGAAGACAGCAATATCCGGGAAATGATCTGGTTTCTTAAACTCATCGCGGCGGTCATCGGAATTAATTGACCATTATCTTCGACCGGCTCCCGATCAACCATAGGAAAAATTCTTGATTGATTTTTGCCCGCGCGGGGAATGCTTGCGCGGTGAGTTACCGGGTTTCGCCGACCCAGCGCTGCACCACCAGGCTACCGACCATATCGCCTTCGACGTTGACCATGGTGCGTACCGTATCGAGTACTCTGTCCACCGGCAGCAAGATGGCTACCGCTTCGGCCGGCAAGCCTACCGACTGTAATACCATCACCATCGTCACCATTCCCGCGCTGGGTATGCCGGGCGCGCCCATTGCCGCGAACATGGTTGTGAAACAAACGATCAATTGCTGCGCCAGATTCAACTCGATGCCGGCGAGATTGGCGACGAATAAGGCCGCGGCCGCTTCGTAAAGCGCCGTGCCGTCCATATTCACGGTGGCGCCCAACGGCACGACAAATCCCGCGATCTTGGCATCCACATGCAAGTGCTGCTCGACGCAGCGTAGCGTCACCGGCATGGTGGCCGAACTGGAACTGGTGGCGAACGCGGTCAACAAGGCTTCCCGCGCCCCCTTAAAAAATTTCAGCGGCGTCATGCCGGTCACGCCGTAAAGTAGCAGCGGCAACACCACAAAGCCGTGCAATAGCGTAGTCCCAACCACCACCGCGACAAATTTTGCCAACGTGGCTAACACGTCCGAATTTTGCGTGGCGACTAACTGAATTAACAAAGCCATGATGCCCAACGGCGCCAACCGCATAATCCACCCGACAATCCGCAGCATTAACTCCAGCGTTTCTCGAAGCAGCAACACAATATTCCGGTAGCGCTCGCCGCCGACCACCAATGCGATTCCAAGTATCAACGCAAACACCACAATCGCTAGTACATTGGCTTGCGCCAACGCGG
>NZ_JBYMAP010000233.1:0-6124 GCF_057766305.1 Methylomonas sp. BG-2
CTGATCGGTTTGCGCCGCCGGGGCTGATTCCCGCGGGAGGGCAGGGAAGCCCTCTAAGTCTTAATTTTAACCTACCGTTAACATGCCGGTTTGTAACGGGCGATCAGCGCGCTTGCGCGGGCCGCCGGTCCATGGCCGGAATTTCAAGCAGAGAAACGATATGAATTTCGGATTCAAAATGATGGCAGTGCTCGGCGCATTATCGGCTGGCCCAGGCGCCGAAGCCGCCGTGATCACTCAATGGAATTTCAACTCCAATCCGGCCGACGCGGCCACCGGTACCGGCCTAACCACGCCCGCGATTGGCGTTGGTAGCGCGACCTTGTTGGGCGTCACCGGCAGCTTTAGTAGCGGCGATGCCAGCGGCGGTTCGTCCGATCCGGCGAGCGGCGACGATAGCGGTTGGCAAACCACCAGTTACGCGGCGCAATCGGCGGGCAACAAGTCGCGCGGCACGCAATACCTGGTTAGCACGCTGGGCTTCGAGAATATTACGATCAGCTACGACCTGCGGCATAGCAACACCAGTTCTCGTTATGAACAAGTGCAATACACGCTGGACGGTTCTGTCTGGAGCGACATGGTCCAATTCGAGGGCAATGCCGGCGATACTTGGTTTAACGGCCGTAGCGTGGATTTCAGCGGCATCGCCGGCGTTGCCGATAACGCTTTTTTCGGCGTGCGCATCGTGGCGGCGTTCGCGTCGGGCGGCAATAGTTATCTGGCTTCCGATCCGACCAAATCCTATGGGGCCGCCGGTACCTGGCGTTTCGATATGGTCACGGTGTCGGGCAGTGCGTTGACCGCAGTACCGTTGCCGGGCTCGGTTTGGTTGTTCGGTTCGGTGGTATTGGGCTTGGTCGGTGGCGCGCGCCGCAAGGCTTAAGCCGCGAGGGTCCTGGATTCGTTGGTAGTCAACAAAAAAGCCTCGCTTATGCGAGGCTTTTTTCATGGATCGCCGGCCTATTTGTGAATTTCACTATGCAGCGCCCGATATTCCTCGGTCAATTTGTGGCTGGGTGCGTAGTGGATCAGTGGTTGGGCGTCCGAGTGCGATTCGCGGACCTTGACCGAGGTCGATATCTTGGTTTCCAGTACGGGCAGACCTTCGGCAATCAATTCCTCGACCAATTGGCGGGGTAGGTTGGCTTGCTTTTGGTATTGATTGACCACGATGCCTTCGATTTGCAGCTTATCGTTGTGGTCGGCCTTAACCTCGGCAATCGCCCGCATCAAGGTGTACAGCGCTTCGCGGGCGAAGGTGTCGCAATCGAACGGAATCAGGCATTTTTCGGCCGCGATCAGCGCCGACTGGCTGTAAAAGTTCAACACCGGCGGCGTGTCGATATAAATGTGTTCGAAGCCTTCCAGCTTTTCCAGCGCTTCCTTCAACTTGAAGATTTTGTAACGCGACTCCAAACGGCCTTGCAGCGCTTCCAGATCCGGGTGAGACGGGATGACATACAGATTCGGAAACGGGGTTTCGTGTATCGCGCTTTCCAAGCCTTCCTTCCCGCCGCCGAATAGGCCCAATCCCAGATTGTCCTTAAAGAAATGCGCGATGGTTTTATCCGGGTCGCCGACTTTGGCGCCAAGCAGATACTGAGTGGAGTTGCCCTGAATGTCGAGGTCGATGACCAGGGTTTTTTTGCCTTCCACGGCGCTGATGGCCGCGAGATTGCAGGTTATCGTGGATTTGCCCACGCCGCCCTTCTGATTGAAAATCACCCTGCGCATGATTGCCCTCGACAGTTAGCAAATAAAAGCCCGCATTATAAGGTTAACGCTTGCAATATCAACAGCGTGAGAACTGGGTGCCCTTGCACTCGGGGCAATCGGGCAGCACGCTGGTTGATTTGAAGGCGATTTGCTTGCCGCAGGCATCGCAGACGAAGGTGCCGGGGCCGGTGACGTCGCCGCTTTGGTAAGGGTGGTATTGCTTGGCTTCCATCTCCAGCGCCGCCAGTTTGACGCGGGTTTTGTCGGCGATACTCATAAAGGCATCGAGCGCGAAGTTTTCGATCAGTTCGAGGTCGAACTTCAGCCACTCCGACCACGAATCGTTTGGATTTTCCAGTTGCGGCGCAGCGGCGACATGTTCGACGTCGCGCATGACGTAATCGGCGATTTTATTGATTTCCTCTTGGGTATGGCCGCCCAGTGCGCTGGTTTTTTCCTTGGCGATTTCCAACGCGTCGGCGACCGTATGCAGGGTATCGTCCATCGCTTCGTAGAGATGGCCCATCAGATCGTCGTACGCTTTGGTCAGTTTGCTTTCGCCCATGGTTGCTCCCGGTTGTTATAGTGATTTGAGGCTTTGGATTTACCCGCCTCTAAGGTATTCTAGCGCCTTTTTATAGCATAAGACGAACAGGATGGAAGAGCATTACAACCCCACGGCCATCGAACAAAAAGTCCAAGCCGAGTGGGAAAAATCCGGGGTTTTCACGGCCGTCGAGAACACCGGCAAGGAAAAGTATTACTGTCTGTCGATGTTTCCCTACCCGAGCGGCAAGCTGCACATGGGCCACGTGCGCAACTATACGATAGGCGACGTGATCAGTCGCTTCCAACGCATGCAAGGCAAACACGTGTTGCAACCGATGGGTTGGGATGCCTTCGGCTTGCCGGCCGAAAACGCGGCGATGCAAAACAAGGTACATCCGGCCGACTGGACCTATTCCAATATCGACTACATGCGCGACCAGCTCAAACGCCTGGGCTTCGGCTACGACTGGAGCCGCGAGCTGGCGACTTGCGATCCGGAATACTACCGCTGGGAACAATGGTTCTTCATCCGCCTGCTGGAAAAAGGCCTGGTCTACAAAAAAACCGCGCCGGTCAACTGGTGTCCGCACGACCAAACCGTACTGGCCAACGAACAAGTCATCGACGGTTGCTGCTGGCGTTGCGATACGCCAGTCGAGAAAAAAGAAATTTCGCAGTGGTTTTTGAAAATCACCGCCTACGCCCAGGAATTGCTCGACGATCTGCAAAAACTGCCGGGCTGGCCGGAGCAGGTCAGAACCATGCAGGCCAACTGGATCGGCCGCTCCGAAGGCGTGGAGATGGATTTCGCGGTCGAGGGCTTCGATTCGCCGATCCGGATTTACACCACCCGTCCCGACACCGTGATGGGCGTCACTTACGTCGCCGTCGCCGCCGAACACCCGGTCGCCAAAAAAGCCGCCGAAACCAATGCCGAGATTGCTGCATTCATCGAATCCTGCAAGCAGATGGAAACCTCGGAAGCGGCAATGGAAACCATGGAAAAGCGCGGCATCGCCTCCGGTTACAACGCGATTCATCCTTTGACCGGCGAGTCGGTGCCGGTCTGGATCGCCAACTTCGTGTTGATGAGTTACGGCACCGGTGCGGTGATGTCGGTCCCGGCTCACGACCAGCGCGATTACGAATTTGCCAAACGCTACGGCATCGCGATTAAAGAAGTGATTGCGTCGGCCGACGGTAGCGACGATAGCGTTACTGAAAAGGCCTTCACCGATAAAGGGGTGTTGCTTAACTCCGGCGAATTCGACGGTCTGGATTTCAAACAAGCTTTCGACGCCATAGCCGCCAAATTGACCGGCCTCGGCAAGGGCGAGCGCAAAACCAATTTCAGATTGCGCGACTGGGGCGTATCCCGCCAACGTTACTGGGGCGCGCCGATTCCGGTGGTTTATTGCGACGACTGCGGTACGGTGCCGGTGCCGGACGAGCAATTGCCGGTGACCTTGCCGCGCGACGTGGTGCTGGACGGATCGCAGTCGCCATTGGCCGCGCATCCGGCCTTCCCGCACACGACCTGCCCGAAATGCGGCAAACCGGCGCGGCGCGAAACCGATACCTTCGATACTTTTATGGAATCGTCCTGGTACTTCGCCCGCTACGCCAGCAGCGATTGCCACACGGCGATGCTCGACCAACGCGCCAACTACTGGCTGCCGGTCGACCATTACATCGGCGGTATTGAACACGCGATTCTGCATTTGCTGTACTCGCGCTTTTACAACAAATTGCTGCGCGACGAAGGCTTGCTGGTCTGCGACGAGCCGTTCAAAAACCTGCTGACTCAGGGCATGGTGGTCGCCGAGACTTTTTACCAATTCGACGAACACGGCCATAAAAAGTATTTCAACCTGACCCAGATCGAAGTCGAGCGCGACGCCAAGGGCAAGATCGTCGGCGCCAAGTTATTGGAAGATGGTTCGCCGGTCACGGTCGGCGCGATCGAGAAGATGTCCAAATCCAAGAACAACGGTGTCGATCCGCAGGTGCTGATCGACAAATACGGCGCCGATACCGTGCGTTTGTATACGATGTTCACGTCGCCGCCGGACCAATCGCTGGAATGGAACGACGCCGGTGTCGAAGGTGCGTTTCGTTTCCTGAAGCGCTTGTGGCGGCAAGTGTATCTGCATGTCGAAGCCGGTTTGCCGCAAGCGCCGCTGGACAAGGCCGCGCTGAGCGACGATCAGAAAGCCTTGCGCCGCCAGTTGCACCAGGCCTTGCAAAAGGTGACCGACGACATGGCCCGTCGTCACACCTTCAACACCGCGATTGCCGCCAATATGGAGCTGGTCAACGCGTTGAACAAATTCGAGGACGATAGCGCCAACGGCCGGGCGGTACGCCAGGAAGTGCTGGAAGCCATCGTGTTGATGTTGGCGCCGATCATTCCGCACGCGGCGCAGCAACTGTGGAACGATCTGGGCCGCGACAGCGACATCGTCGCCGCGGCTTGGCCGGAACTGGACGAGTCGGCGTTGGTGCAGGACAGCATCGAGATGGTGGTGCAGGTCAACGGCAAATTGCGCGGCAAATTGGCGGTTGCGGTCAGTGCCTCCAAGGAACAGATCGAAACCTTGGCCTTGGCCGACGCCAACGTGCAGCGCTTTCTGGAGGGTAAGCCGATCAAAAAGCTGATCGTCGTGCCCGGTAAATTGGTGAATATCGTTGTTTAAGTTCAGCCCTCGGCAAAGGCTTGGTTTGCGAGCCGGCATTCTTCTAATCGCGGCGGGTATGACCGGTTGCGGCTATCACCTGCGCGGCTCGGTCGATATGCCGGAAGCGATGAAGAACGTTTACGTATTCGGTGCGTCTCAGCAGCTGCAAAGCCAGATGCAGTCCATCGTTCGCGCCTCCAAAGGCAAGATCGTCGGTTCGCCGAACGAGGCGGGCGTCGTGGTTAAGGTATTGAAGGAAGACATGCGCCGCCGGACCCTGTCTATCGGCTCGACCGGTAAGTCCAACGAGTCGGAGCTGGAATATTATTTGCGGTTCCAGATGTACGACAGCCAGGAAAAGCCGTTGATGGAGGAACAAACGATAGAGATGAGCCGCGAGTATTTCAACGACCAAACCGCAATCCTGGCAAAAACCAACGAGGAGCAATTGATCCGTTCCGAGATGTACAAGCAAGTAGCCCGGATGTTGTTGGCTAGGGCCAGGATAGCCGTCGACAATCAGAAAAAATAGCGATGCGCTTGAAGGTCGAGCAACTCGCCGGCGCATTGCAAAAAAGTCTCGCGCCGGTTTATTGGGTCGGTGGCGACGAGCCGCTGCAGCTCGGTGAGGCGGCCGACGAGATCCGCGCCGCCGCCCGGCGGGCAGGCTACACGACTCGCGAAGTGGTATCGGTGGAGACCGGCAACGAGTGGCCGCTATTGCTTGCCGAAGCTGAATCCCTGTCGATATTCTCCGACAAGAAACTGATCGATTTGAGATTACCGTCGGCCAAGCCGGGCGTCGAGGGCGGCAAGGTTCTGGTCGAGTATTGCAAGAAGCTCCCTAGCGAGACGATTTTATTGATTAGCGCAGGGAAGCTGGAAACGGCTTCGTTGAAGTCGCAGTGGTTCCAGGTCTTGGAAAGCATCGGTGTGGTGGTACAGGTCTGGCCGCTGCAAGGTCAGGAATTTTTGCAATGGCTGCAACGTCGCGCCGAGCGCAGAGGCATGCGGCTAAGCAGTGAGGCTGTTAGACTGTTGGCGTCCAGGGTAGAGGGTAACCTGCTGGCGGCGGCTCAGGAAATCGAAAAGCTCTTCATTCTGCATGGGGCTGTCGCGATAGACAATACGGCTGTCGAGGACGATGTCGCCGACAGCTCGCGATTCGATGTGTTTAA
>NZ_JBYMAP010000234.1:0-6104 GCF_057766305.1 Methylomonas sp. BG-2
CTCGTCGAGCAGGTTTTTGCCCATGAAATCCACGCTTAGTTGGTGTGGGCCGATTCGCCATTGATAGCCGATCAATGCATTCAGCAGCAGATAAGTTTGACGGTCCGAGTTTGGAGTATCGGCCAATAGGGTCTGATCGTAAACCAAATTGAAGCCGCCGCCGATATGTAAGCCGCGCCAAGCGTCGGCTTTGAAGTCATAGCGTGTCCATAGGTTGGCAAGGTGCGGCGCGCTCATTTGTAACGGCGCATTGTGAAAGCGCAGCGCATTTTTGTAGTACGCGCGGCCGGTGGCGTCCAATGTGTCGGGGTTCCGGGCCAGGATGGCATCGTCCCGGCCGGTAAACTCGGTGATCTTGGCATCCATATAGGTGTAGGACAGATAAAGCTGCCATTGCTCGGTCAATTGGGCGGTGGCATCCCATTCGATACCGCGCGAACGTTGCTTTCCGGTCTGTACGCCGTAGATGGTCACGACGCCGTTAGTGTCGGTGACGGCCAAGTCGTTGACGATGTTTTTATTTTCGATGTCGAAATAGCTCAACGTGCTGGACAGGCGGCCGTCCAACCACTCCGCTTTCAGGCCGACATCGTAGCCCCGGCCTTCGCTCGGGTCCGGAATGGACGAACCGCCGTCGAGACGGTTGATTGGAAATGTGCCGGGGACGAAGGATTCGGCATAGCTGGCGAACCAGGACCACTCCGGCGTCAATTGGTACAAGAGCCCGTATTGCGGCGTGATCCGACCGACGCTGATTTGCGGTTGCGAGCGTTGGTTCAAAACGTCGGTCAGCTGGCTTTCGGTCTCGGTCCAACGCCAGCCGGTCAAGACCAGCAAGCGGTCCGCGAAAAATCCGAAGGTCGAGCCGCCGTAAACCGACTTATCCACCGCGTTGAGGTTTTGAGCGGAGCGGGAGGCGGTCAATTGCGATAGCGCTATCGAGGTGTTGCGATTCCAGGTCGCGGGATTGCTCAAATCCCATAACGGCAGCGGCGACGCGATTGGCGTCCCGCCCAGGCTTGGATCGTTGGGCGCCTGACCGGCCCAACGGTGAAAATTGCGGTCCACGTATTGTCCGCCCAACAACAGGCGCAGACTGGCGAAGCCCAAATCGTATCGGCCGACGCCTTGCAGTTCTATCGTGTCGTCGCGGTTGCCGTAAACCTGATGGCGGACCCGCCGGCCTTGCAGCGTCGTGGTGTTGTTCGCCATGCCGAAATTGCCGGTGGCCAGCGCATCCACGTCGTATTCCAAATGGGAATAGCCGGCCCGTAAATTCCAGTGTTCGTTGGCTTTGAAGTCCAACCAAGTGCTGAAATTATGGGTATCGCTGTGGCGATAATCGCTGTAGGCCATGCTGTTCCAGGTGTCCGGCAGGCCCGGCACATCGACGCCGGACCGGTTGGGATCGGTTGCGCCGGGCACTGTGCCGGCCCAGGTGTTATAGCCGGGTTTCTGCATTAGCTGCGGCGCTTCGATTTTTTCGAACTGTTCGTACTTCAGCGATAGGCTGAAGCGGTCGTTAGGCTGCCAAAGCACGGACGGCGAAATATTCCAGGAGTGGGCGTCGTAAGGCTCCCAATAATGCAGGTCTTGGTCGTAGGAGGCCGCCATTCGGTAGAACAGGGTTTTCGAGGCCGGCCCGGTCACGTCGGTTTCGAAGCGGTATTGGCCGTAGGAACCGTAGCGGGCGGCGGCGGTCGCCGCGAATTGGCGCCGAGGCGATTTGGTGATGACGTTGACAATTCCGCCCGGCGCGACTTGCCCGTATAGAAACGAGGCAGGTCCCTTGACCACTTCCAGCCGCGACACATTCGTGAAATCCAGAATCGACGGCCCATGTACGCCGTCCCGCAAGGTTTGAATATTGCCGCCGGCCAGCGAGCCGACGGTAAAACCGCGTATCGCCAGATTGGCGTTGCCTTCGTTGAAATCGTTGCTGCGATAAGTGACGCCAGGCGAGTAGCGCGCGATGTCGAATATCTCGCGAGGCCGTTGGTCCTGGATGAAAGCTTCGGTGAAACTTTGGATCGCGAAAGGCAATTCGCGAATCGGCGCGTCGAAACGCGAGCCGGATACTGAATTGGAGGCCCGGTAACCGCTATCGAGCTGGCTGGAGACTTCGAACGGCGAAACCTTGACCTTAACCAGTTCGTCGATGTCCATGTCCGCGACGTCCTTCAACGAGCGGGTTGAGCCGTCGGTATTGGCCCAAGATACGCTTGGGTTTTGCCCGGTGAGATTGAAAACCGATGCGGTGTCGCCGGTCTGATTCGCGGCCGGGAAAGCCTTGGCGTCGGCTTGGTCAGTGCTCGCATTCGCCGGCAAGCGCCAGAGGCTCAGCGCCAGCGCGAAACCGGCGATTGCCGAAAAGTTGGCGTTAGGCTTACCTGCGTTCATTCGGAGCCCCCGGAAAATTCGTTGAACCGCGTACGGACTTTCAGCGGTGCCATGCCGCTTTCGCTCGGTCATTAAGAATAGCCGATAGATCGAAAACGAGCGGCCTTTCAGGGAAGCGCGCGCCGCGTTGGCGTGGGGATTGGCGCGAAGGCCGCGCCGCCGCTTCGGTCAGCGAGGATTTGTCGCGTCCAGCAGTTTCAATATGCCCGGATAGTCGAAATTCGCCGCCAACGCGGACAGCCGATCCGCCAGCTCGGCATTGCCGACGCCGATTTGGCGGATTGCCGCCGCTACCTGGGAGGCGTCCAGGGTCTCCAGCGCATGTCGCAACGCGAGTCGTAACGGCGCCGGCAAATCGGCCAGCAAGTCCGCGACCGGCGCGTTGGCGGGAAGCTCGACGCTAGCCGGGAGTTGGTCCGCAACGAACTCGACACCCAAGTGCCTGGCCAAGCAATCGTAGATTTCCTGGAAGCGATAAGGCTTGGGAATGAAGTCGTCCATGCCGGCGTCCAGCATTTCCTGCTGCTCTTCCCGGAAGGCCGAAGCGGTAACGGCGACAATCTTGATCCGGTCGCCGCCCGGCAGTCGGCGGATTTGCCGGGTCGCCTCCACGCCGTCGAGTAGCGGCATGCGTTTGTCCATCCAAATCAAGTCCGGCTGCCAGTCCCGGCAGAGTTCCAGACATTGTTGGCCGTTGTCGGCTATCCGGGGTTCCAGTCCCAGGCGCTTCATCAATTGCCGGAGCAGACGCTGGTTTTCGATCTGGTCGTCGACGATCAGGATGCGATATGCCGGTTGACCCGGAGCGAGGCGCACCGACATTCCCGACTTGGGGCTAGGGCTTACCGAAAACTCGTCGCCGGCCGCCAGTTCCACCGGTACGTCGACCGAAAACAGCGAGCCCTTGCCGGGGGTACTGTTCACCGAGATTCGGCCGCCCATCAATTCGACGAATTGTCGGGTAATCGCCAATCCAAGCCCGCTACCTTTTTGTTCACCGTTGTCCGTCAACTGCACAAAGGGCTCGAACAAACGTTGTTGATCCTCCGGGGCGATGCCGGGTCCGGTGTCTTCGACCGTCATCAGCAAGTGCTGGCGGTGGTTTTCCAGCGTCGTCAACCTGACCGTGACCCCGCCCGATTGGGTGAATTTGAGCGCGTTGCCGATCAGATTGACCAGGATTTGGCGAAGCCGCGCCTGGTCGGCCTTGACGAAGCGGGGAAACTCGGAGGATTGATCGACGCCTAGGGTTAGTCCCTTGGCCGACGCGCGGATTTGCATCAGATCGGTGACGTCCCTGACCAGGCCGCCCAGGTCGAACGGCGCCACCGCCAATTTGAGTTGGCCAGCCTCGATCTTGGCGATTTCCAGCACGTCGTTGATTAAGTCGAGCAGGTGCTCGCCGCTGCGATTGATGATATCCAGACTTTCGCGCTGGCTTTCGGTCAGTTCGGGATCGTCGCGCAACATGCTGGAAAAGCCCATGATCGCGCTTAGCGGCGTGCGTAGTTCGTGGCTCATATTGGCCAGAAACGCGCTCTTGGCCCGGTTGGCGGCTTCGGCCGCGTCGCGGGCGTGGGCCAATTCCTCGGTGCGTAGCGCCAGTTGCCGCCGATCCTCGCGAAATTGCGCCACGGCCTGGGCCATCTCGTCCAGTTCGTCGAGGTTGGAGTTCGGCCAGCCGTTGGTGTCGCCGCCGGGATGGTCTTCGCGCAATTGGCGGCTGATGTGTTGCAAGCGAGTCAGCACGTGCCGGCCCAGAAAAACTTGGGCGATGACCCAGGCCAACAGCAAGCCGCCGGCTAGTAGTAACTCCACCCAATGCTCGTTATCGCGGGCGGTTTGCAATAGTCCGCGCACGCTGTCGCGGTAGGCTTCGGTATATTGATCGTTCAGGGCGCGCGCGGCGTCCACCATCGCATTGGCCTGGCGGCGGAGTTCCTCGTCGAATTCCCGCTCCACGCGAAGGCGCGCCGCGCTGCTACCCGCCTCGCCGGGTTTTGGTTCCGCGGATTCGCGCACGCGGCTTTCCCGCAATTGGGCAATGACGTTCGCGGTATTGCGAAACAGTTGGCTGGCTTGGCGTAAATCCAGCAAGGCGGCGTCCTCGCCGCCGGCGGCCAGCTTGTCCACCAACGCATCGAAGCTTTCCATGCGCTTGGCGATCTCGGCGTAGCTTGTCCGCATTGGGGCGAGCTCGTCGGTCTTTGCCAATTGATAAGAGGCGCGTTCGATCTGCAAGGTTTGATCGACCATCTGCTGCGCCTGCCGCAGACTCTCCAAACGCTCCTCGGCCAGCCAGGCAACCGTGGCCGCCGAACCGCGCAAGGCATGGACCGCGGTCAGGCCGCCGGCCAGGATTAAGGCCGCCAGCGCGCCCAGGGTGAACAGAAATTGGCGGCGCAGGGTTCGGGGCAGATAGCGGCGTGACAGGCTCATATTGGCTTCAAGGTTTCCAAATCCGCCGAAAAATGTCCCGGTAACCATTGTCCGGATCATACAGCAGGTCGGGCGCGCCTTCCGACGCGATATTCGCGGCCGTGACCAGATGCACCGGAACCACGTAGCCGGTGACCGGTTGGTCGGCCATCAGCCGATTTAGTTCGTCGATCAACTGCCACCCCTGCAAATTCAGCGGCTCGGCGGCGGTGGCGGTTTGAAAGGCGCCCGCGCGTATGCGCAGAAAGGCAGCGGGGCTGCCGTCGCCGGCGGACAACAGCGCGATGCTGGCGCTGGCCCGCCCGGCCTGGGTGAGTTCCGGCACCGCGTAGTCGAAGTAAATATCGTTGATCGCCAACAGATGAGTCAGACCCACGCCGTGGCGGGCCAACCATTCGCGGGTGATTTTCGGCATCGCTTCGGCCGCCTTGGAAATCGCGATGTCTCGGATTTCCAGCAACTTGCATTCGGCGCAGCGCCGCACGACGATGGCCATCGCCTCGGCCTTGGCCAGGGCGATGTCGAAATTGCTGTCGGTGACGATCACGATACCGGCGCCGCGCGCGTCCGAGACGGCGGCGGTGGCGGTCACGCGGGCGACTTCCAGCGGGTCGGTGGACACGTTCATCGCGATAGGGCCTGCGGCGAGCGCGCCGGCCTTGAGATCGACGTGCCAGCCGACGATGGGGATGCCGCGCTCGGCGAATGGCGCCAGTCCGGGGCCAATGGCGCGGGCGTCGGTGCCGACCACGATCAGGCCGTCCGGCTGCTGGGCCAACGCGGCTGTCAATGCGCGGCCGCGGCCGGCGGGGTTGCCGCCGGCGTCGTAAAGCTTGGTTTGCCAGCCGATTTCAGCCGCTGCTTCGCGGATACCTCGGGTGACGCCGAGGACACCGCCGTTGCGCAAGTCTTCGCAGACGATCGCCACCCGCGCCCCGCTTCGCGCCGGCGGGCCGGAGCGGGCGCCGCCCCATGCGGCGTCGAACGATGGCGAGCTGGGCGCCGACACCGCTTCAGCCGTTGCCGAGTTGGCGTCGGCCATCGACGGCGGGCAGGGCAGACAGGCGCAGCCCAGCGCAAATAGCCAGGCAGCGACCCATCGTAAACTGGGCGCGAACATCGTTGAAATTTCCTCCATCTTGCGGAATGCCGGTCTCGGTCCGGTAACGAAATCGCGGTCGCCGGTCGGTAGAGGGCGGCGCGGGAGCCCGTGTTCGGGGTGGCGTTGCGTTGGCACGAAAGCCTGTGCGCCGCTTGCGCCGATC
>NZ_JBYMAP010000235.1:0-6085 GCF_057766305.1 Methylomonas sp. BG-2
GCGGAAACGGGTAGGCCTTGCCGCCGATCAATTCGGCGACGACCGCCGCGACATGGGCGGGCTGATGGGCGGAAATCGAAAAATGGTGAATCATGTTTAATGCTCGTTCGGTTGGGGGAAAGCCCAGGTGGTTGGAAAGCGCCCCAAAGGGCTTTGCGAATCGGGGCGGCTATCTTAACCGATGGTCGCTAAAAATGCGCGGAGGCCGGTCAGGCGTTGCCCGAGCGAATCTGCCGGGCGGTTTGGGATACGCCTGCGGTTGGGTGTGGCGCGTCGCGCTATCGACACGCCAATCGGGAAATTACGGGGATAGGGCAAGCGGTGGAACTTTACGTTCCGTGCGGCGGTGTTAAGCCGCGCCAAAACCGCCGCCGCCCGGCGTTTCGATGACCAGGCTGTCGCCGGGTTCGACCTGGACTTCGGCGCGGCCGGGCAGGATTTGTTCGCGGCCGTCGGCGCCCAGCAGGCGGTTGACGCCCAGCGCGCCGGGCGCGCCGCCGTGCAGCCCGAACGGCGGCAGGCGCCGGTGGCTGGACAGGATCGCCGCGCTCATCGCTTCGCGAAATTCGATGCGGCGAATCGCGCCGTCGCCGCCGCGACATGCGCCGGCCCCGCCGCTACCGCCGCGTATCGAGAATTCGCGCAGGATCACCGGAAAGCGCTGTTCCAACACTTCCGGATCGGTGATGCGCGAGTTGGTCATGTGGGTATGCACCGCGTCGGCGCCGTGAAAACCGGCCCCGGCGCCGGCCCCGCCGCACAAGGTTTCGTAATATTGATAACGCTGATTGCCGAAGGTGAGATTGTTCATCGTGCCCTGCGAGCCGGCCAGCACGCCGAGCGCGCCGTACAGCGCATCGACCACGTATTGCGAGGTCTCAACGTTGCCGGCGACCACGGCGGCCGGCGGGCGCGGATTCAGCAGGCAGCCGGCCGGTATCACGATGTCCAGCGGTTTCAGGCAGCCGGCGTTGAGCGGGATGTCGTCGTTCAGCAGGGTGCGAAACACGTAGAGCACGGCGGCCTTGCACACTGCCGCCGGCGCGTTGAAATTGTCGGCCAGTTGCGACGAGGTGCCGCTGAAATCGATGCGCGCCGCGCGCGCGGCCCGGTCTACCGTGATCGCCACCGCGATTTTCGCGCCCTGATCCAGTTCGTATTCGAAACGGCCGTCGTTCAGCGTTGTCAGCAGCGCCCGGACGCAGGCTTCGGCGTGGTCGCGCGCATGGCGCATATAGGCGCTAACCATCGGCAGGCCGTAGCCGGTAATCAACGCGGCCAATTCCTCGGCGCCCTTGCGGTTGGCGGCGATCTGAGCCCGCAGATCGGCAAGGTTCTGTTCGGGATTGCGGGCCGGATGGCGATGGTGGCTTAGCCATTTCCGAATCGCGGTTTCTTGAAATTCGCCGCCGGCCAGGATTTTCAGGCCGGCGCTGCAGACGCCCTCGTCGTCGATGTCGCGGCTGTGGGCCGGCATCGAGCCGGGCGAGATGCCGCCGACATCGGCATGATGGCCGCGCGAAGCGACGAAAAATAGTAACTCCCGGCCGGCGGCGTCGAATACCGGCGTCACCACGGTGATGTCGGGCAAATGGGTGCCGCCGGCGTAGGGCGAATTCAGCAAAAAAGCCTCGTCGGGCTCGAAATGGCCGGCCCGATCGTGCAATAAAGCGAGCACGCATTCGCCCATCGAACCCAGATGCACCGGGATATGCGGCGCGTTGGCGATCAGGTTGGCCTCGGCGTCGAACAGCGCGCAGGAAAAGTCCAGGCGTTCCTTGATGTTGACCGAATGCGCGGTGTTTTGCAGCACGAAACCCATCTGCTCGGCGACCGACATGAAGCGCTTGTTGAATATCGCCAACAGCACCGGGTCGGGGCGGGCGGCGGGGTCCCCGAGTTCTGTCGGGTCCTGGCCGTTGACCAAGCCGGTTCCGTTGATTTCCGGCAATCGACTCGGCCCGTATTCCGCGATGGGTTCGGGGTGAATCGCATCCACGGGCCGGGCGATTACCGGCTGGTCGTCGGCCGAGGCCGGGTAACGCCGCAGGAGCAGATCGCCGCCGGCCAGCAATTGCGCTTGCCAGCCGGCTTCGATGACGATGGTCGAGGTCGGCTCCAGCACAATGGCCGGGCCGGCCACGGTTTGGCCCGCCGTCAGCTGTTCGCGCCGATACACCGGCGCGGCGTGCCAGGCGTCCCGGCTGAAAATCCGGGTGACACTCTCCGGATTGCCGTCGCCGGCTTCACGGTTGGTCGGGGCGGCCGGGCTGGCTTGTTCGGCGGCGGCGATGCATTCGACTTCGATCGTGGCGATGCAAATCGGCCGGTCCGCGTAACAAAAGCCGAAGCGGCTTCGATAGCGTTGTTCGAAATCGGCCAGAACCGCCGGTGCCGGGCCGTAGTCGACGCTCAACGCGGTGTCGGTGCCTTGGTAACGCAGCGTCAGGCGTCGTTCGCGGACCGGCTCCGGTTCGGCAAGGCCTTGCTCGCGCAACTCGGCCAGCGCCAGACCTTCCAAGGCCTGAAACTCTCGATCCAGTTCGGCGGCGTCGATGTCGTCCCAAGGCCGTTCCAGCGCTTGCTGTTTCAACACCCGAAAGTCCGCCAAGCCCATGCCGTAGGCCGACAATACACCGGCCAGCGGATGCAGCAACACGCTGGGCATGCCGAGGCGTTCGGCCAGCAAACAGGCGTGTTGGGCGCCGGCGGCGCCGTAGCAACACAGGGCATATTCGCCGAGGTGATAGCCTTTTTGCACCGAGATTTTCTGGATTGCCTCGGCCATGTTTTCGATCGCGACGCTCAGAAAGCCGGCGGCGACTTGCTCCGGGCCGCGCCGGTCGTCGCTTTCGCGATGGATGCGTTCGGCCAGCTCGGCGAACAAGGTTTTCACCAAGTCGCGGTCGGGCGGCAAATCGCCGTTGGCACCGAATACCGCCGGAAAGTCCGGCAGCTTGCCAAGCAGCAAATTGGCGTCGGTGACGGTCAGCGGCCCGCCGCGCCGATAGCAGGCCGGGCCGGGATTGGCGCCGGCCGAGTCCGGGCCGACCCGGTAGCGCAGGCCGTCGAAGTGCAGAATCGAGCCGCCGCCGGCCGCGACGGTATGGATCGCCATCATCGGTACCCGGATGCGCGCGCCGGCGATTTCGCTGTCGCAGCTGCGTTCCAGTTCGCCGGCGTAGTGCGCCACGTCGGTCGAGGTGCCGCCCATGTCGAAGGCGATGATCTTGGACAAACCGGCCCGCCGCGCTACCGCGACCGCGCCTATCATGCCGCCGGCCGGGCCGGACAAAATGCAGTCCTTGCCTTGAAAGTCGGCGGCGCGCACCAGACCGCCGTTGGATTGCATGAACCACAGCCGGGCGTTGGGGTCGTGGTCGGCCAGGCCGCGTTCGACTTGTTCGACGTAGCGGCGCAGCACCGGCGATAAATAGGCATCGACGACGCAGGTGTCGCCGCGGCCGATCAGTTTCGGCAACGGGCTGACTTGGTGAGACAGCGAGATTTGCTCAAAGCCGGCGGCCGCGGCGAGTTCGCCCAATGCCCGCTCGTGCGCCGGATAACGCCAGGCGTGCATCAACACGATCGCGACTGCGCGCAGGCCTTGCCGGTAAAGCGTTTGCAGTTCCGCCAGGGCCCGGTCGCGATCCAGCGCCCGCAACTCGGTGCCGTCGGCGGCCATACGGGCGTCGATTTCGACGACTCGGGTATATAAGGGCTCAGGGCGGCGAATGTCGAGCGCGAAAATATCCGGCCGGTTCTGGTAGCCGATGCGCAAGCAGTCGCGGTAGCCCCGGTTGACCAGCAAGGCCAGCGGCTGGCCGTTGCGTTCCAATAAGGCGTTGGTGCCGACCGTCGTGCCCATTTTGACATGGGCGATGCGACGGTCGGCGGCACCGTGCAAAATGTCGCGTATGCCTTGCAAGGCCGCGTCGCGATAGTGCTCCGGGTTATCGGACAGCAGTTTGCGGGTGAGGAACTCGCCGTCGGCGGAACAGGCCACGATGTCGGTAAAGGTGCCGCCTCTATCGATCCAGAATTGCCAGCCCCTAGCCATCGAAATTCGTCCGGAAGAAATTGCCGATCAAAAATTGCGTCACTTTATGTGATGATAGCCGGTTTAAAAAAGGGTCCGCCGGCCGGGTTCGCCAACGACCAACGGCGAATCCGGCGGTAGGCGCAATAATAATCATTGGAGAGGGGGAGTGCGTGGAAACTTTGTTCGATATAGCTTTGTTGGCGATTGCGGCGTATGCCGCCAGAGCGTATTTGCTGTTGCCGGAGACGGTGCGGGATAGAGACATCTTTCCGAGCCGGGCGGCGACTTTCGTGACCCGCTTGGTGCGCGAGCAAAACGTCCGCGACGGGGTTGCGGATCGCGCCGAGCCGGTTTCGGTCGCCGAAGCGGCCGCTGAAGCCGGCGCGGAGGAGAGAGTCGAAAACCCGGCCGCCGAGTTGTCGTTGGCGATCGAGGAGGAAGCCGCGGCCGAGGCGCCGGTCGAGGTGGCTACGGTGGCCGACGAAGCGGAAGCGATCGTCGAAGCGGCACCGCGCGTACCGGAAGATTCTATCCTGAGCCGCCATTATTTCGCGCAACAGGCGGCTGAAAAAGCCGCGCTGGCCAATCCGTATCCGACCGAGTCGGTGCTGCGCCGGCATTATCGGCAGCGCCTGGACACATTGCTTGATTTGCAGCCGGTGGGTACCGAGAGCGCTAGCGACATCAATGTAACTGAAGCGGAACCCGATGTTGCCGATTCATCCGTGAAGCTTGAACGTGCGGAAGGCGGCGATCGGATGGTAAGCGACGCCGATAGCGGGGTCAGCGTTCCGGTCGTCCCGACCGATTCGGTGTTGAGACGGCATTTTCTGGCGCAATTGCAAAATGAGTTTCAGGCCGAATGGCCGGATAGACCGACCGATTCGGTGTTAAAACGCCACCGCCAACAGTGGCTGGAAGCGAAAATCGCCGCCCGACTTGGCGAATAATCCGGGCTGATCCCGTGGGACCGTCGGCGCCGGATCAGGCGCCGACGGCGCTAGCCAGCGATTAAACCGCTTGCGGCGCGGTTTGTTTACGCTTGCCGGTGCCGAGCAGGCCCAGCAAGCCGCTCAAAAATAGCCAAGTGGCGCCCGGTAGCGGTACCGCGGACACGCCGGTCAACGAAAAAGCCTGGTTGAACGCGGTGCCGCCGACAATATCGGTGCCGATCCGCAGCCAGTCCGGGTCCAGGTTTTCGTCGCGTATCCAGGATTGCAGATCCGGCGAGAAGGGACCGCTGCCGCCGACGATGGGTTTGGCGGCCGACAGCCACAGAAAATTGCCGTTCTTCAATTCCACTTGCGGCACGAAAAAGTAGTGGTCGGCGTCCAGTGTAAGGGCTTGGCTAAAATCGATATTAAAGCGGATTTCCCGGCCGCTGACGGTGCCTTCGCCGCCGGTGGTTTGGTCAGGTAGGGCATGAATGCCGTTCAAAACCGAGTTGCCGGCCGTCGCGACATCGCTAAGTACGCTGACGCTGTAGCTCAAGGTATTATCGGCGGAACCGCGCGATTCGAATGCCACGTCGGCGGGCGAATTGACCCTGGTCGGGACCCGGCCGGACGGTGGATTGACCGAGTCCTTATCGAATACCCGGTAAATTTCCACATTGACGTTGGCGATGTCGGCCAATGTGGCGCCGCCGGCCAGCAAGCCGGTGAAACTGGCTTGGTTAAGTTGGGTTTTCTCGGCCAGGATGAAATCGTCGGCCGATTCGATTTCCAGGCCGCCGGCGCCGGCTCGGGCGCCGACGGCGATTCTAAAATCGGCATCGCCGGTGCTGAAGCTGAAGGCCGAGGCGTCGTAGGACGTCGCGAACAACGCGGACAGGGCCAGGACGGGAAAGAATTTGTGTTGCATGGTCGTTCTCCTAAGGCTAATGAATAATGATGAGACGGGGTCTCGGATACCGAAACTGCTGACAGCTTCTGTCAATCACTATTGCGAGCAGCGTGCCAAGTCTGTTTTCAAACATTTCATGCGTATTTTCATTGGCTTAGCGCGCGATTGCGCTGGGCGCATCCGGGGCGGCTCAGCGAC
>NZ_JBYMAP010000236.1:0-6084 GCF_057766305.1 Methylomonas sp. BG-2
CCGGAGAACGGCACATCCACAATGACGCCTTGTTCTTCAAGCGCGCCCTTGAACGCGGCCGCGTAATCGGCAATGCCTGTTTGCTCGGGTGGGAAAGGCGAAATCAGCGCAATACGCATCAGATCACTCGCTTCAAATTTTCGAATCGGGCCAGTAAGCTAGCCGGCACTTCATAACTGCGGCGATTGACGATGACACCGTCCACCTGGTGGAATGCGGTTTTCAGGATAGACACCGCGTTTTCGATGACAGGCACCGTCGATTGGCCGGCTTGAACGACCAGCAAAATCAGATTGGCATTCCGCAGCATCAAAAATGCCGCTCTGTTGCTGGATAAGGCCGATGCTTCAATCAAAACGACTTCGCCGGGTTTCGCGATATCCGTTTCGTTTGAGGCGATTCGGCCAACGACTTTGCGGTCGGCCAATACCCGCAAAAACGCATTGGCGATAAAACTGACGCCCTCACCATGCCTGGCCGAAGCTATGCCTATCGTCAATCCTTCGTTCGCAAGCCTATCGCGGGGCAGTAAACTATATAAGCGGTAAATACCAGCGTCGAAAATCGCCGTTTGACTGTCTTGCGCCTGCTGATCGGGTATCGAGCACCACGCCGGCACGCCAAACGTGGTTTCGATCGAGCTGCCGTCATGGATGCGCTGGTCGAGCAGATAGCTCAGATAAATCACTAGAAAGCCGACGGCGATACCGGCGGGAAACGCCGCCAGCAGTATCGTCAAACTTTTCGGAAACACTCGGGCCGGACTAAACGTGGCTTCCTCGATCACCGCGATATTGCTGATCCGGCTTTTATCCAATTCTCGGTCGATTCGGGCTTTTTCCAGACTGCTTAAATACAAGGCATGGCTTTTTTCAGCCTCGGCCAGGGTACGTTCCAATCGGGAAATTTCCGGTTCGATTGTCAAAATACGCTGGTAATTGCCTTTCAACTCGGCCAATTCGTTGTCGTACGCGGCAATTCGGGCGGCAAGTTCGTTAACCCGCGTGCTGTTTTGCAACGAATTGCGTTGCAATGTCGTGAACAATTCATTCGGCGCCCGATTTTCCATATTCTGAATCGATTGGTTTTCCAAATCGATTTGAGCCTTCAGCGAATCAATGGCCACATCCAGATCGTGAATTTGCGGAGCGTCGGACTGGTAGACTTTCAACGCTTCCACCCGATCGACTTGCATTTGATTCAGTTTGATCAACAAATCCTGACGAACCGGGTTCAAGCTCAATTCCCGCAACGTCGTCACTTCCTTGGGCAAACCCATCGCCAACTGATTGGCACTCGTCACGCCTTTTTGCAGGCCGGATTGTTCCGCGATGGCTTCGGACCGTTCGGCGTTTAGCTTGTTTAAGCGATTACTGATAGCTTCCAGCTTTTCCTTGGAGCTGATACCGTCAATGCTCATCAGTAATTTCGCAAGCGTATTTTTGTCTTCGGCGATCTGTGCGGCCAATTTCCGGCTCTCGGATTCGTAAAATTCATAAAGACTTTTATCGCCAAGCGCTCGCGCCCGTTCTTCTTGATAAAACGCAATCCACTTGGAAACCACCTGCTGGGCTATGTAGGGATCGTCCCAGGTAAAACCCACTTCCATCACGTTGGAGCCAGCGGCATGGGTGACCTCGAAGGCTTTCTCCAATTTACCGACCAATCGATCGACCGGCGTCTGCTCTTCGGATAACCCGACCGAGACCAAGCCACTTCGCAGTTTGTCCAATACCCAACCAACGGCTTCCTTGACATGGTGTTTAATGGTTTTCCAAAATCCCCGCGGCGCTTGCCCTTCCATCTGGGTCAAATAATATTCGGCGACCTTACGTATGATGGGCCGGCCGGTCAGCATTTTTTCTTCGTCCACCACCGGGTCGCGCTGCGTGCTTGGCGCCACCAAGGTTTGCCGATCGCCAAACTCGATCGGCAAGATACTGGTTTCGCGGCCAGGTTTGACTAATAACCGCGCTTCGGATTCGAACCGGGAAGGCAATAAAAACGCACCAAGAACGGCCACGCTGACCGTAACGACAACGGCCATCCGAAATTCATTATAAAAAATGAAAAACAGCCGAGCGATGTCTCTAAATGAGCGGATCTCAATCATGGTGTTAGAGTTTAATTTCCATTGGAGTTGTTAACGGCATTGGTCGTGGTGTTGTTGGCCGGCGTCCAGCTATAGCTAGCCCCCAGCCCAATGGATTTAGTAAATGGCAACAATTGGTTCATATACAAATCCACGACTTCGATCGCATTGCCCAGCGCGGATTTAGGCACGAACACAATGTCGCCGCGTTTTAACATGACCGGGCGGCGCGGGGCCTGTGTTTCGAGCAGTTGACCAAAATCGGTAAAGTAGGCTTTGTATCGATTCGTCTTGTCCAACCGCAACAACGCCACATGGCTGGCATCGGCTGTGGATAGCAGACCGCCGGCGCCGACGATGGCCTGATCCAGGCTGGTCGGAGCGGTAATATCGATCGACACCGGGTTCTGCACCGCCCCACCGACTTGCACCCGATTGCCCGGCGCGCTCACGATGTTCACGGTCACATTCGGATAACGATAAATTTTGGCAAGCTTAGCGGAAATCTCGCCGGCAATTTGTTCCGGAGTTCGGCCAACAGCTTCGATGTTGCCGGCGTCCAAATAAAAGAAACCACCATCCGGACGGACTTGAAAGCGGGTGTTTTCTTCAGGCTCGACCCTTGGCGCGATGTCGCGGACAATTTGCAACACATCGCCGGCCATGACGAAGGTTTCCGACCCGGATAAATCCGTGATATCAGCCACTTGCAATTCCATTCCTTCCAAAGCGACTGGGTCCGGCAAAGGTATTTGGCTCGGCGAACCGCAAGCGGACAAGCCCAAGCTGCTTAAACCAAAGGCAAAGAGGAAGGATTTCCGAATTAGTTGGGCCAGCAAACGCTCAAATGCCCAACTGATCAGACGGCTTCCAGCCCATCGCTTCGGTTCGGCGATGCCCACCAAGATTCGAGAGCTGACGTCCAACCAGCCGCGCGCGGTGGAACGGTGTCGGTTTCCATGAGTTATGTTCATTTTAAAAATCGCGCTTATTGGATATAGCCGTAACTGAAATAACTCAGTCCGAGGCCGACAGATTTGCTAAACGGAATCAATTGTCTGAAATACAAATCCACGACTTCGATCGCGTTACCCAAGTCGGATTTCGGTGCAAACACGACGTCGCCACGCTGTAACAATAAGCGCTGTTGTCTGGCAGGGTCGTCCAGCAAACGACTAAAGTCGATAAAATACACTTGATAAAGATTATCTTCGCCTATCCTGAGCAACGCGACGTGTTCGCCATCGGCCGCTGCTTGCAATCCGCCGGCGTCCAATATTGCCTGTTCCAAACTCGTGGGCGCGCTGACGTCAATATTCGTGGGTTTGGCGACAGCCCCTCCAACAAAAACCCGATTGCCCGACCCACTGACGATGTTGACCGCCACCATCGGGTAACGGTAAATTTCGCCCAGTTTTTCGGTAATTTCACGAGCAACTTGCTCGGGCGTATGGCCAGCGGCTTTGACTAAACCCACGTTCGGGTAGGAAAAATTACCGTCCGGACGCACGACGAAAACGGTTGGGTCACTTTTTGGATTAGACGTTGCGGTCTGCCTAGCGATACGAAGTGTGTCCCCGCTGACGATCCTGGTAACCGGCACCGGCAATTCACTGAGGTCGATCCTGCGCAAATCCCGTTCAGCCATCGCCGCTTCATCCGGTAAACCGACTTTGGCGGGTGAACCGCACGCGACCAATCCCAGCATCAGTAGAAACGCAAGAACCGGAAAATACCGCGATACCAGTCCGTAGCGATTTTCAGAGGTCATGATAAATCCAAAGACTCCCAGTAACGAGGAAACATGCTGATGCGCCGCTTCAAGGCCAGCGGCAAGGCTTTATGTATCCAACCTAGCCGATACCCCAACAATTTTAGCGCGGAACGCAAAATACATTCAGGTATTCGCCAAGTTTGCCCCAACTGAATGATGTGCTTGACCTCCGAAATGACAAAGCGCCGCCCTTCCCCGCGCGCTTTGCCGAATTGGCGTTCGATCCAATCTTCCTGCCCGTAAAACACGCCGATATCGAAATAGCGCCGAAATTCTTGCCATAGCGAGTAGCTGTGCGAATGAACGACGAGGGCGTCGGCTTCATAGCGGACGCTCCAGCCGGCCAGCAGCATTTTAGCGGCAACAAAAGCGTCTTCGCTGCCGATTACATCGAGCGGAAATCCGCCGACCGCATCCAACGCAGTGCGTCGATAGGCCGCGAACGAGTCGGAGCTGAAGCACGTCTTGAGGCCTAAGCTGGCGGAATCGGCAAGTACCTTGGTCCGGCTTTGAGCGGGATAATTGAAATAACGGGCATGCGCTTCGTGAATATCGGCTTCCGGACGCGGCAACTGCCGCCCGTATGCCACGCCGACATTGACATCCAGCAACACCGCATCCCGCAAGTTACGTAAACTTTCCGTATCGGCCAGAATGGCGTCCTGCGTCATAAAGATGAGTATATCGGCGGAGACCTGCTGACTGGCCCAACGGCGGGTTCCGCCATGATTGAAGGTTCCCGCCGGAATGGTTTCGACTCTGGCGCCCGCCGCCAAAAAACGTTGGACGGTGTCGTCAGTCGAGTGGCTATCGATAACCAGCCATTCATCGGGTTGTAGCGACTGACTTGCCAGCGCCGGAAGCAGCCGATCCAAATGTTGACTAGCGTTCCAAACGGGGACAATTACTGCTGTTCGTACCAAATCAGTATTCATCTGTTAACTCCTACGGTCTTAACTGAAATATCGACGGAGTCTGAAGTAGGTAAATTGAGTCCGAAATTACTAGACTTCCGGCCCACCACCAGCCCCACCCTGAACGCGAGTTAACAGTCTAACCGGGTATTCGGACGAAGCCGCGACTTTTAACTGTGTTATTTAACTGAATCACACAATACGCCTCGGTAGTTTGCCAAGCAAATCTTAAGCCATTTATCTAGCCCTCCAATGATTGAACAAAACGGGCGGTAGCTTTTGACCCGAAACCACGGTTTACCTAGACCTTGAACGGTAAACATCAATGGTCGGCGGAACGCAAATCAGCGTCGGATGTCGGAGCATCAAAAGTCGTGTATAAAACGACTGGCATTTAAAAATGTCTGCACTCAAACAATCATCATAGGAGCAAACATGCACCAACTTGTAGCACCCTTCATCGTTGCCGCGCTAACATTGTGGACCGCCAACACTTCCGCAACGGAAACCGCCACCGTACCCGACAAGGTCCGGGCCAATATTCTGAAGCGTTACCCGCAAGCCGAAGAATTGCAAGCCACAGGTCGTGAAACCCATTTCAAAAACCCATTGCTTGCCGTTAGCTTTAAAACCACGGAGGGCGACACCAAAATGGAGCTGTTTCGTGGAAATGGCGCTCTGTTCACGAATAAGATGGCGCTAGAGGCCCCCAACGAAGGCCTGCCCCCCGACTTAAGAAAAGCGGTGTCCGAACAACTTCCTGGAGGTCAGATTAGAAAAGCAGAACTCATCGTCAACCCCAACGGCGTAGGCGAGGAATACGAAATTCATGTCGATGTCGGCGGAACCCTTTGGCATGTAGCAGGCACCGATACCGGTGAAATCACCGAGAAACTAAAAGATTGAGTCGTTTCCAACCGGAATCGTTGTTCGCATTTGAGAGGAGCGCCAATCGTCAGAAGAGGAAGTATCGGTTTGCTTCTTGTTTTCTCTACGGCATTCACAGCGCTGTAGCGACGGGTTGCGTGAT
This sequence comes from Methylomonas sp. BG-2, assembly GCF_057766305.1. NCBI lineage: Bacteria > Pseudomonadati > Pseudomonadota > Gammaproteobacteria > Methylococcales > Methylococcaceae > Methylomonas > Methylomonas sp. BG-2. Next base: position 5,811 of record NZ_JBYMAP010000236.1, read on the forward strand.
GACGCTCGCACCACTGCGTTACCCAGTGGTGCCCACAGCTCCGCCTCCCGAAAGTTGAACCGATTGGCCTGAGTCAGGGCCCAGTTTAGATTTGGATAATTGGCTATTGGGATTGGAGCGGCACGGGGGATGTTTGGCGGCCTGGCTATTGCCGATCTCGAACCGGCTTCGACCAAAGACTCCATTGCTGAGAGGCCGTGGATCCGGGTTGGCACGGACCCACGGGGCATTAGCGGCAACACTACGGCCTATCCGAACCGCTAGCTATTTATCA
>NZ_JBYMAP010000237.1:0-6007 GCF_057766305.1 Methylomonas sp. BG-2
CCCGTAGGATGGGTAGAGGCGCTAGCCGAAACCCATCAAAAATACCATCAATTACGCCAAATCCAATTCAGGATATATGCCGCCCGCCCAATTTTCCGGGAGAATGTCGCGTTTGACGAAATCATGAAATGAAGAATATAGCCAATCAGCAACACAACGAACATAACCATGTTTTACTGGATTGTAATGAATATAGCCGACATGTTTGACAAAGTCGTCCTGGTTTCTAATTCGATGCTCCCAAAACCGTCTTTGCCACTTGTGCCAGTTGGGTAAATACCGCGTTCGTGTTTACGTTCACGGCTTTTGGAAATTCGTTCGCCTTTTTCGATCTGATTAGTAAACTGGGTCTTAATCAGCCGCCTGCGATAACTAAAATCATCGTCATCTTCCGGTAAAGTCCAAGATGTCGGCGATATTCTGTCATATCTCATTTATCGGCGTTTCGTTTGATGGGTTTCGCTTCGCTCTACCCATCCTACTGTCGGCAATTGGCTCACCCCTGGTCATTGGAGAATCCCTGTCGGTTGTCTCTTGAGGATCGTTTGCAAGCCCCGCCGCCAACTATCCCGCAAGGCTTCCCCCAACGCCTCGCTATTCCGCATCAGCATTCGATCAAATTCACCGCCAAGCCGCCGCGCGAGGTTTCCTTGTATTTGGTTTTCATGTCGGCGCCGGTTTCGCGCATGGTTTTGATGACCTTGTCCAGCGACACGAAGTGCTTGCCGTCGCCGCGCAGCGCGATCCGCGCGGCGTTGATGGCCTTGACCGAGCCCATCGCGTTGCGTTCGATGCACGGCACTTGCACCAGGCCGCCGACCGGATCGCAGGTCAGGCCCAGATTGTGTTCCATGCCGATTTCGGCGGCGTTTTCGACTTGCTCCGGCGTGCCGCCCAGCACCTCGGCCAGGGCGCCGGCCGCCATCGAGCAGGCCACGCCGATTTCGCCCTGGCAACCGACTTCGGCGCCGGATAGCGAGGCGTTTTCCTTGTATAAAATCGCGATGGCCGCCGCCGTCAGTAAAAAGCGGACCACGCCGTCTTCGCTGGCATCCGGGCAAAACCGCCAGTAATAATGCAGCACGGCCGGGATGATGCCGGCCGCGCCGTTGGTCGGCGCGGTAACGACCCGGCCGCCGGCGGCGTTTTCCTCGCTGACCGCCAGCGCAAACAGATTGACCCATTCCATCGTGCCGACCGGCAAGTTCGGCGTCTGGCTGGGAATTTCGCCGGTCAATTGCCGGTGCAGATTGGCGGCGCGGCGCTTGACCTTCATCCCGCCCGGCAAAATACCTTCCTCGTGCAAGCCGCGTTCGACGCAAGCCTGCATCACCTGCCAAATATTCAGCAATTTGGCGCGGATTTGTTCCTCGCTTTGCCAGGCTTTTTCGTTACTCAGCATCAACTCGCTGATCGGCTTGCGATGGGTGTGGCACAGCTTGAGCAGCATGGCGCCGGTGCGAAACGGGTAGGGCAAGCGGGTATCGTCGTGGGTCAGTTGGTCCAGCGCCGCCGCCGCGTCGGTGACGACGAAGCCGCCGCCGACCGAATAAAAATCCGCTTGGGCCAATTCGGCGCCAGCGGCGTCGAACACGCTGAAGCGCATGCCGTTGGCGTGATAGGGCAGCGCCTTGCGGTGAAACAACAAGTCGGCTTTTTCGTTAAACGGCAGCGGATAACGCTGCAGCAAATTCAACAGGCCGGTGTCGCGGATCGCCGCCAAGCGCGTCGGGATAATCGCCGGATCGATCAAATCCGGCGCCTCGCCTTCCAGACCCAGCATCACCGCCTTGTCGCTGCCGTGGCCCTTGCCGGTGGCGCCCAGCGAGCCGAACAATTCGATTTTGATCCGGCGTATGGCCGGCGCGAGACCGCGTTGCTCCATGTTGGCGGCAAAGGTCATCGCCGCCCGCATCGGCCCGACCGTATGCGAACTGGAGGGACCTATGCCGATTTTAAAAATGTCGAAAACGCTGATTGCCATGACTGCTGCCCGAAAATCGAAAGGAATATCGCCAGTGTACCAATTGCAGCATAAAACACCGCGTGGATTGGCATTGCCGGCAGTGCCCGGCCGACAAATGCAAAAACGGTAGGTCGTCTGCCTAAAGCATCGCATGGACCGAGGGCGAATGCGATAATCGCTCCCACCTTTTGCAAAGAGTTCAAAGTCGGCGATGACCACTCCAGCCAAACCCGCGGCCTTCCTGGCTGCCAGCGAATTCATCGACTGGCGGGATCCGGCCGTTTTGGCGCAAGCCGCCGTGCTGGCGGCCGGCGCGGTCGGCGACGAAGACATCGCTAAACGCTGCTTTGAATTCGTCCGCGATCGCATTCAACACAGTTGGGATTTCCGTAAAAACCCGGTGACCTGCCGCGCCTCCGAGGCGTTGCGCCACGCCACCGGCTATTGTTACGCCAAGAGCCATTTGCTGGCCGCGTTGCTGCGCGCCAACCAAATGCCGGCCGGCTTGTGCTACCAGCGCTTGTCCATCGATGGTGCCGGCCCGCCGTATTGTCTGCATGGCCTGAATGCGGTGTACTTGGTCCAGCACGGCTGGTACCGGCTGGACCCGCGCGGCAACAAAGCCGGCGTCGCCGCCGAGTTTTGCCCGCCGACTGAACGCTTGGCCTTCGCACCGCGCGCGCCGGGCGAAGCCGACATTGCCGGTATTTGGGCGGAACCGTTGCCGGCGGTGATCCGGGCCTTGACCGCGCACGCCAGCATTGAGCAGGTTAGCCGCCACTTGCCCGATTTCGAACCCGGCGATCTTGGTCCGGCGTGGGTCCCGTTCGACGACCGACGGAACGGCGCCGACCGAATGAGCTAGCCCGGCTTCCGATAGCATTCTCCCCACCAATCGCCGCCGAATCCCATGTACAGTCCAGAACAGTTCGCCGAACCCCGCACCGCCGTCATGCAAGACCTGATTCGCCAATACCCGTTGGCGACGCTGGTCACGCTGTCCGGCGACGGTTTGAACGCCAACCACATTCCGCTGCATCTCTGCAGCGACGACGGTTCGGCATACGGCTGCCTGCGCGGCCACGTCGCCAGAGCCAACCCGCTGTGGCACGCCGGCGAAGCGTCTGAAGAATTACTGGCGATTTTCCAAGCACCGAACGCCTATATCTCACCCAGCTGGTACGCCAGCAAGCGTGAAACCGGCCGGGTGGTGCCGACATGGAATTACGCCGCCGTCCACGCCTACGGCCGGTTGCGGGCCGTGGACGATCCGGTCTGGATACGCGAACAAATCGTGGCGATGACGACGGCGCAAGAATCGGCGTTTCCCGAGCCGTGGGCCGTCGCCGACGCGCCGGCGGACTTTACCGAACGCCTGTTGGCGCAAATCGTCGGTATCGAAATCCGGATAACCCGCTTGCTGGGCAAATGGAAAGTCAGCCAAAATCAACCGGCGGCAAACCGGAGCAGCGTAATCGCCGGTTTGCGGGACACCGGGAACGGCGACATGGCCGACTTGGTCGAGGAACGGTCCCTATCCGCCGCCCGAAACGCCCCACAAACTTAAACGGCGGACCCAAATATGGCTAGAAACGTCGAAATCAAAGCCCGAATTGCCAGCGTTGCCGCACTGCTGCCCCTGGTCGCCCGTATCGCCGATCAGGGGCCGTTTACGTTGATGCAGGACGACACTTTTTTTCAGTGTCCGAACGGCCGCCTGAAATTGCGGGCGTTCTCCGAAAACAGCGGCGAATTGGTTTTCTATCAGCGTCCGAATCAAACCGGACCGAAAACCTCGTTCTATCGAATTTCGCCCTCCGACGCTCCGGCCAGCCTGCGCGACGCGCTGACGCTGGCTTATGGCGCCATCGGCCGGGTCCGCAAGCAACGTACCTTGTTCTTGGTCGGTCGTACCCGCATTCATTTAGATCAAGTCGAAGGTCTGGGCGACTTTCTGGAATTGGAAGTGGTGCTGAATGACGACGAAAGCGAAGCCGCCGGTCGCGCCGTTGCCGACGGCTTGATCGCCGCATTGGAGATACGACCGGAACAATTGCTGGCCAGCGCTTATTTGGATTTGCTGGCCGAGGCTCGGCCTTCCGAGCATTCGGCGGCGGACCCGAGTCCCGACGATGAAACGCCATCTGCTTAGCGCCGCGCTGCTGCTGACCGCGCTCGCCTGCTATTGGGCCGGTTATACCGGCGCCGGTACGATAGCGTTCGCGGTCGGCGGCATTTTCGAGGCCGGGTTTTGGTGCCGGATTTTATTCGGGCCTGCGGCGGACCACGAAAAAGACTAGGCGACGAATCGTCGCCAGCACTGGTATTTAGGCGGTAATCAACTATTTTCTAGCAGGCAAATTCGGAAGGCGCGACCCGAATCGACCGCGCGCCTTGCAACGCATAACGCTCCGCATTTCCTATTCGGCCGCAAAATCCAACCGAACCCATCGCCTAGGAGGCATCATGCCATCGAAAACTCTTCCTCAACAAAACGGCAATTCTTGCGCGGCGCACTGTACCGTCATTGCAATCGCCGAACTTTCCAACAATCAGGTGTGTTTGGACCAGACATTTGCCGAAAAAACCGTTTGGCCGGCCATTCAATTCGTATCGACGGGCGGTTTAGCGCCCGCAATCGACCTGCTCGCCATCGCCAAAAATAGCGATCCGCGCAAAATCGTCACCGAAACCGACAAAATCTCGAACCAGGCGGTAAAGGCCGAATTGATTTGCGACGATAGCCAAAAGACCAGCGCACTGGTCTACATAACCGATCTCACGACTAAACAAGGCCTTGGCGCGCTGTTTAATTTGATCAAAGGCGGAGGAACCAGTACCAACATTTCGCTGAACGAGGGCAGTTTTTATAACGCCAGCTACCTGATGTTTGCAGGCGCCGCCGCCGCCGCCGGCACATTCACCGGTATGCACAATATCTTGGTGGCTCGCGAAGGCGGCAAGGATTATTACTACAATCCCAATGAAGCCAAGCCTTGTTGGAGTCTGACCTCGGACTGGAAGGTGCTGGACAACCAGAATGGCGGGAGCCACAGCTACGTCTTTACCGGGGTGTGCGTGGAAATGAAAAAATAGCCACGTCAATGACATTAATAAAAATGAAAAACATCCGGGCGGGGCTTTAGTGACGATTCGGAGCGTTTCGGCCGATACAGCCGGGCAGCTTCCAACCTGGAGTTTTCGTGGCTAAGGCCCGCCGGGGTTCGTTGAGCGACCGCTACCGATTCGGCCGGAAGCCAGGCGGATCAACGCTTATTCAAGCACTCCGCCGCCGATGGCAATAGCCCGTCTTTTTGGGTTTGGCGCAAAGCCTTGAGCGAGTTCGGCCAAAAATAAATTGCGCCGACCGGACCGTCGTAGACCGCCACCCGCGCGTCATCCCCGCTCGAGTCCAAGGCCTTGCCGAATTCGTGCTGGCTTATCCAGACCCATTGCTTGCGCTCGACGTGCAAGCATTCCCGCCGCATGGCCAGCACGCTGGCCGGCACGAACGGGACCTGCGCGACGAAGGTCAGAAACGGCGAGTCCGGCGACCGGGACGGCCCGCGGACATTCGCATCGGTAAGATCGGCCAATCGATACACGCAGTTAGACTCCTCGAAGAATTCTCGAGTAGCCGTCTCGATTGGCGACTCGCCGCCTTCCCAGCTGCCGCCGAAATGCGCCCAACCCTGCCGCCCCGGCGCGCCGTCGAAAGCCAGCAAATGCAGAAGTTGCCCATCCTGGCAGGCGTAAGCCGCGATACCGGCCGGCGGCCCCGATTCGGCGGCGCTTCCGTCAATCAGGGACAGCAATAATAGAGTGATGGCAATTTTGAGGATTGTGTGCATGGTACCCACCGGCCGGAGGCGATATATCATCGAGTGTCGGATGATATACGCGGCAAGCCCGATCGCGCACCTTTTCTTACCGTGCGCGCGGTGCGTATCCTGCTCGGGTGAGTTGAATTCGGATGGCTCGGCTTAATAAAGAGCCGTTAGGCGATGAAAATCCCGTTCGTCCCGAGTCCTTCAGCTGCGC
>NZ_JBYMAP010000238.1:0-5961 GCF_057766305.1 Methylomonas sp. BG-2
GGTTCAAGCGTCCCGGAAATCTCGTTCGCCGGTCATGAAAGCGACCTTGGCTAGTACTACACTGCGTCAATGCGCTAGTTTTGCCGGCGTTGAATCCGTCCCGGCGATTGGCGCGGTTGTGCCGCGCGGCATGCGCTCGGCAGGGTCCTACTCGTCGCTGCCGCGCATCGATATTGCGCAGCGTTTCCCCCAATACACGGCGCTCTCCGGTTCGCCGCGATCGCCGAACGGCCGGGCACGGGGAAGGAGTACCCGGGCCGGAACGATTCGTCGATGCTGTATTAAGTTAGTCGAGAAATGTTGCAATTCAATTGCAAAATCGGCTCGCGGCCGGAATATTGATTGGCGACGACGGCTCGCGGAACCCTATCGCGTTAACTTCGTTGCCATTGCGGATCACTATTACACCGCCGACACCCGCCCGACCACCGGGCCGTCCGGTTTCAGCGTCACGCTAAAGGCTTCCTTGAGGGTGAGATCGGTTTCAAAACGGAATTCCCGAAAAAAGCTGGCGATGATCAGCAACATTTCCAGTTCGGCGAAGTGCTTGCCAATGCAATTGTGCAGGCCGCCGCCGAACGGAAAGAACGCGAATTTGTGGCGCCGCGCGGCGCTGTCGTCCAGAAATCGGTTCGGGTCGAATTCGTCGGGGCGCGGCCATAGGCGCGGATGGTGGTGGGTGGCGTGCATCGTCAACAGCAGGATGGTGTCCTTGGCGATGGCGTAGTCGCCCAACTCGATGTCCGCCAGCGCCTGCGTGGTCAATGCCGAGGTGGGCGGATATAGGCGCAGGGTTTCGTTCAAGGCCGCCTTGGTGTAGCTCAGTTGGGCCAGATGGCCGGCCTGGAGCGGCTCGTCCGGCAGGCCGGCGATTTCGGCGGCGACTTTTTCGCGTACCGCCGGGTGCTTGCCGGTCAGATAAAAAAACCACAGCAACGTATTGATCGTGGTTTCCTGGCCGGCAAAAAACAGCGTGACCGATTCGTCGCGCAGCAAGTCGTTCGGCATCGTATAGCCGGTGCTTCGGTCCTGGGCTTGCAGCAACAGTGAAATCAAGTCCTTGCCGGGATTCGCGCGCTTTTGTTCGATTTCGGCGTACAGAAAGGCTTTTAGATGCTCGACCGCCGCGCGGTAGTTTTTGGCTCGTAGCGGTATCAGGCGCTTTAGCCGCTTGCCGAAGATCAGATGCACGCCCAGTTGCAGCGGCAATTCCCGACTGAGCACATCGATGACGTTGATCAGATGCGCGCCGTTGCTGAGCTGGTCCACCGATTTGCCGAGCAGGACTTGTAGAAAGATGCGCTGAATCAGACCGCGGAGTTCGGCGCTCAAATCGACATCGCCGCCGGCCGCACCCTTCACGCGCTCGGCGGCGCCGGCGGCTTCCGCGACAATCAGTTGCTCCCAAGCTTTCACGGCATCCTTGGTAAACATCGGCTGCATCAGGCGACGTTGCTTGCTCCAAACCTCGGATTCGCTGTTGATCAGGCCGTCGCCAAACAGCGCTTGCTTGGCGTCGTACATGAAGTCGCGATTCAGCAAGCCCTTGCCTTCCAGATTAAAAACTTGCTCGATGTATTCCGGGGCGCGGACGAACAGAATCTTCTTCTTGAATACGGTTCCCAGCGCCAGATCGCCGTGTTCCGCGTGGATGCGGGCCATCGTGGTCAGCGGTTGAAAGATCATGCGCAGCAACGCAAGAATCATCGAATGTTCGGGCAGGGTGGGTTTGCGGGCGGGATTGGCGATGGTCGAATGGTCCATGAGTGTGCATCTATTCGGTTAAGTGCCGACATTATCGGCTGATTGGGCCGCAAGGGTATAGTGCGGCGGCCTGAGGGGCGGAGATGCGGGTGCTTATAGACCGGCCGCCCGGCCGGATTCACGAATGTCGGGTTTGCGACAAATGTGGGCGAGCCTGTCCGACGACGCGGTGGCCGAGCGGCTCGCTGACCGCGAAAAAACCGCCGCCGCCGACGCATGCCGGGTATGGTGCGATTTTTGCTGAACCCAAATCATATTCATCAGCATAGGTCTCGACATGCGCTACGATCCCCACCCCGACGAAATTGCCGCCGTTCCGGATATGAGCGACGAAGAGCGATTGGAATATTTTCTGTATCGAATCTTCGAAACCGACGAAGTCTGGGGCTTGAAGGACGGGCCGCAGCCTTTGATTCGGGAGCTCGACGGCCGGAATACGCTGCCGGTTTGGCCTTACAAGCGTTATGCCGCCGATGCCGTCGCCGGGGAATGGGCGCATCTGGCGCCGGGCGTGGAGTCGGTCGATTTCTTTACCTATCAGACCTTGAACAAGCTGGCTCGGGAAGAAGTGACGGTGGAAATCATGCCCAGACCGGGAGCGGCCGGGTGTTTGATCACGCCGCAACGCCTGTTCGGCATGCTGGAAAATATGATGGAGTCCAGGGATTACACGGTCGGGGATTAGCGCGGTCGCAGGTTTTATAAAGCCCGTTGGCCGAAACCGAAGGTCTCGGCCAACTTTAACAGGACTGGTCGGCCGCTATCGGCAATCGAATTGCTTGGGCCAGTCGCGGTAGTTAAACACTTGGCCTTCCCGACGCACGGTTTCGACGGCGGTTAGATCCAGGTCGGCGTAAACCCATTGGACTCGGTTGTAGTCGCCGATCGCCAAAATGCCGTTGTTCGGAAAGCCGCGATCAACCGGCGTGTATATCGCCGCCGCGCCGCAATTGACGTCCACCGCTTCCGACCAGTCGGCGTTACCGACCAGCGAGGCCTGCACCACGTAGCACTGGTTTTCCAGCGCGCGGGCTTGGCAGCCGATCCGTACCCGGAAATAGCCGGCTTCGGTATCGGTGCAGCTGGGCACCAGAATCAACGTGGCGCCGCGCTCGGCTTGCTGGCGGGCGTAGTGCGGAAATTCGCTGTCGTAGCAGATGTTGATCGCGATTTTGCCGAATACGGTCTCGAACAACTTGATGTCCAGGCCGCGCGAGATATGCCATTGCTCGTTCTCGAAACGGGTCATGGTCAGCTTTTCCTGGTAATCCACGTCGCCTTGCGGCGTGAAAAAATAGGCGTGATTGCGGAATTCGCCGTTTTCGCGTTTGACCGGAAACGTGCCGGCCTGGATATAAACCCGGTGTTCGGCGGCCAGGGTTTGGAACAAATCCAGGTAGGGCGGCAGCAAGGTTTGCAACGCATCCAGCTGGCCGTTCAAGGACGAATAGACGTCTTTCGGAAACAGCGATGCCAATTCCATGCAGGCGTATTCCGGAAACAGCAGAATGTCGGCTTGATTATTGGCCGCTTCTTGCACCCAGCGGCGGGTTTTGGCTGCGAAGTTTTCCCAGGTTTCCAGGAAGCTGATGTCGTATTGGGCGCTGGCGATTTTAGGCACGGTCTTCTCTCAACCAAAAAGTCATCGGTTTGGGGGTTTCGGTCTCGTCGTCGAGATCTTTCCAGGTATAGGTGGTTTTCAGTTCCGGATGTTTGAAGTAACCGCGTTTGTTCCAGAACGCATCCAGCGGCACGTAGTCGGCCGGCCGGCGCGGATGATCGGCCGGGCGCTCGACGCAGCAAAAGGTGATGTGCTTGAAGCCGCCCAAATCCTCGGCATGGGCTTCGCGCTGTTCGAAGAATTTCACGCCGATGCCGAGGCCGCGATAGGCTTTGTTCAACACCGATTCGCCGCAGTAAAACACTTGGTCGGGATCGTATTTGTGGTCCACGAAAGGCTTTTTGACTTCGGCGGTTTCGTATTTCAACGGGATCGCGGTCGAGGCGCCGATGATCGCATCGCCGTCGAAGGCCAGCACGATCACGCTTTCCGGGCAGTCGATATAGGTTTGCAGGTATTTTTTCTCGTACTCGTAATCGCCGTCGTACAAATACGGAAAGTCGCGGAATACCTCGATGCGCAGCCGCGCCAGTTCGGGAATGTATTGAATCAAGGCTGCGCCGCTGAGGCGCTGAATGCGGATGTCTTTGCTCATGCTGGTTGCGGATGAATGGGTAAACAAAATATCGGCCGCCGGCAGGACGGTCGGGGCGGATATTGTATTGCAGGCACGCTGCGATTGCCTATCGGCAACGCTAAGCGCGACCGGGTTGTTTGACGTGAACAGGTTTTTTCGATGAGGTGTGGCACGCAAGTCGCGGCATCCGTATCGACAGTCCCGCGCCGGCGCGGGGCAACCGGGAATTCGGCCTTGCTTGCCGGATTGACCAGGCTTTTAAGCAATCCCGCCTAAAAGCTAATGATTGAAGACTAACCAAACTGGAGGAGTATTTATGGCAAAAGACTTGAATGAATTGCGCGCGGTATTGGATAAAATGGAAGAGATCATCAAAAGCATGACTGAAATGGACGCGGAAATATTGGATTTTGTCGATGCGAATTATCCCGATGCGCTGAACGAACAAAAGCTGATACAAACCTTCAAAACCGTCGGCGACGCCGAAGACGAGTTGCAAAGACAGATCGGTTTGCTGCGCAAGCATCTGGCCGCCGGTATTCCGGAATTGAATGCCTAAATCCGAAAAATCGGCATTTGATTTAACTCAAGCAGTCAAAGGATTCCCAATGAATTTTGGGAATTCGTTATTCGAAGCGAGCGGGTTGGATGCGCGGATTAATTCTACTTTGTCAGATTCTCGGTAGTGCTCGTTATTTCGGCAGGGATTCGCTTTGGCGCTCTGACGGGTGCCGAAATCCAGACCCCACGGACGGATCCAAGCTTACCATCCATGGCACTGGATGCCCGCATCCCGGCGGGCATGACGGCGTCGCTTAAATCTGACAAAGCAAGTTTAACCATTCATCAGCCATCGGGTTTTCGGTTGGGCACGGCATTTAAACCTGCAATTGGTCGATGCCATTGGCGGCAAAATGCTCGGCAATTGCGGCGATCAATCGTTGCACTGCCCGGGCCCAAACCCCTGAATGACCGAGCCAGGATATTGAACCCGGCACTTCGCAACCCGTTCAAAGACTTGGCAAAGCCGTCTGGTTGGCGCCGGTGCGACCGACCCGGCAAATATGCCGACCGGCGTGCTCTCCGAAGACCACAGGCCGAATCTCGTCATTAGGATAGCGATTCGCGCGACAACCCGTTAGCCAATTGCTATCGATAAGCCGGTTTAACCATTCGCCCTAGGTTTTTTGTTCGGCGCGTTGCGTGCAAGACTTTTAGTGTTGCGGGAATCACTATTTGCCTTGCGCGCAAGGCTTTTAACATTGCGCGCAAAGCTCGGAGCCTTGCGTTTATTGCTCGGAACGTTGCGCGCAACTCTTTTAGTGTTGCGGGAATTGCTTTTTGCCTTGCACGCAAGGCTTTTAACATTGCGCGCAAGGCTTGGAGCCTTGCGTTTATTACTCGGAGAGTTGCGCGCAACTCTTTTAGTGCTGCGGGAATTGCTTTTTGCCTTGCGCGCAAGGCTTTTAACATTGCGTGCAAGGCTCGGAGCCTTGCGATTATTGCTTGGAGAGTTGTGAGCAAGTCTTTTAGTGTCGTGGGAATGTCAATTTGACCGGAAATCAAGACTGGGAACGTCACAGATCGGCCAGAAGCGGCGGGAGGCGTTGTCGAGCCAATATCAGCGAAGTGATCGGACACCGACATTTAATCGCGGGAATAAGTCGCCAACCAAGCTTCCCGTATAACCAAGCCGACAAAAATCATCTTTAGTTTAGACTGTGGTCATTTGCGGATCATCCTTCAATGGTTAACTATCGCAGAGCGTATATCCCCGGTTCCACATGGTTTTTTACGGTTAACCTTTTACAACGCCATCAGAATGACTTATTGATACGGCGGATTGATCTGTTGCGCGATACGGTCAGAGCCGTGCGTGCGCGTTATCCATTTCAAATAGACGCGTGGGTTATTCTGCCGGAGCATATGCATGCTATCTGGACATTACCACCCGGCGAGGCCGATTTTAGTACCCGCTGGCGTTTGATAAAGAGCGGAT
>NZ_JBYMAP010000239.1:0-5946 GCF_057766305.1 Methylomonas sp. BG-2
CTGAAACCACTGCCGTTTCGGTCGGCGTTTCGCGATTTGCGCACCTTGCTGAAAGCGCAATTACTGACTGATGCGGACGTCGAACAAGCACCGGCTCTGCTGACCAAAATCCCCGAGGCTTCGCCGTATAAAACGCTGGCGAACGCCTGTTTGGCGTATCGGCAATCCGGTGCCGAATTGGTCGCCGGCCTGTCGGTCCTCGATCATAACCAGCGCCGAATTCTCGGGCAGGCCAAGGGCTTCTCCGCCAGACAAAGCCAGTTGCTGGAAGCACTGGTCAAACTGACGGGCCACTCCGATACCAAGGCGCGTTTCAATCTGGTCCTGCAATATCGCGACGTATTCGGCAACGACGCCGCGCAAGCCTACTGCCTGGGGGCCTTGGCCGACTATCCCGGCGGCGAGAAAGATTACATCAAGCATTTTGCCGGCCAGGAGCCGTTCGAGACAAACCGCTTGCAAGCCTTGCTGCACGAGCAAGCCCAAAACGATTACGACGCCGGCTTTTTTTGGAACCGCTGTATCGATATTCTGAAACAAGACCGGCCGGCCAACGACCGAAAAATCGCGCTGATCCTCCGGCATATGGCCGATAAAGCCTATCCCGGCGAAGCGGCGGCGATGCTGGCCGACAGCCTGGCCTACGATCCGGACGACCGCCAAAGTTATCTGAAGCTGTTATCGATTTACCAGGAACAGCGGCCGGACCCGGCTCGCTACGAACACTGGCTGGAACTCGGCCTGCAACGTTTTCCGGCCGATACCGAGATGCTGGTGCGGGCGGCCAAAGCCGCCGCCGCCAGAAAAGCCTTCAAAAAGGCCGCGGCCTATGCCCAAGCCTTGTTGAAGATCGATCCGGTCAATACCCTGGCCAAACACTTGTTGTTCGCCAATCACCAGGCCCATGCCCGGCGTTTGATCAAAACCGAGAAATATCATTTGGTCGAAAAGGAAATTCAAGCCGCCGAACAATTGACCATCGACAAACGGCTGCGCCGCCAGGCCGATCTGTTGCGCGGTTTTTATCGGTGGCGGGCCGAAGGTCAAGCCCAGGGCTTGCAACACATCGTCGATACCTTGGCCGAACTGCATGACGACCCAATCAACATGCATTTTCAGGCGCAGATCGAAGCCGGCCTGCTGGAGCTGCCGACGCAAGGGCTTAGCCGCGCGTTACCGGCGTTCAAGGACTATTTGCTGTCGGCCCCGCAACTGCAACGGCTGATCGCCGATATTGCCTATTACGACGAACAATTGGATGAAGCCGATCTGTTGCTGAAGGCCTTGGACAAGATCAAGGCGCCGTTGAAAAAATCGGTGGAATGGTTGCTGGACCATGAAGCGTTGTTACAAGCTTGGTGCCAGACCTTGGAAACCGTCGGCCATTACGAGCTTTTGAAACACTGCGCCAAACTGGTCCAGGCTCGCCGGCACACGCCGATCTGGATGTATTACCGGACGTTGGCCGAATGCCAAGGCGACGCCAGTCGCATGGACCTCACGAGCCTCTACCGGCTGAAAATGGCGCTGGAAGACGCGCGGGTGGACAAAGACCAGAAGACCGCTGGCGCAATCGAGCGTTTGCTCGAGCGGGCCAGCGGCACTTTCCAACAGTTGCCGGCAGAGGACGAAGAAGACTTCGAGCAAGCGCCCATCGGCGACGATCCGATTGAAGACTTGTTTGGTCACATCCCAGACGCCGTCTTCAAGCGTATCGAAAGCAAAATCGAGGAGCTGGTGCGCAAGCGCGGCCCCGATCAGCTCGTTACCCAAATCATGCGGCAATATAGCCAGGGCCGCGACGGGCAAAACCTGGCGATCTTGTTCATGAATCAAGACTTCCTGTGGTGTGCGACGGTACTCGCCGCCGCCGAGGCATTGCGGATCGAAATCGGCGTTAGCTTCGATGACATCGTCGCCCGTTTCGACCAGAATTCCCCCCAATACTCACTGCCATTTAATTGAATGCCGATGATTTCACCCTACCGTATTTTGGGCGTGCCGGACCAAGCCACCGACGCCGACATCAAACAAGCGTACCTGCAGCGGGTCAAGGACAATCCGCCCGACCGCGATCCCGCGCGCTTTCGCGAAATTCAGGAAGCCTACGCTATCATCAAGGACGAAGACGGCCGCCTGCGCCACGCTTTGTTTGCGATGCCCAGTATCGAATTCGACACCTTGCTGGCGCAAGCTTTCGGCGAACAGGGTGCCGCTGGGCCGATGCCCGCGGACAACTTCTTAAAACTTTTGAGCACGCTGTCCATCGAAAAATCACTGGATCACTTCTCAAAAACGCCGTCATGACCACAGAGACTCAGCAAGACGAATTGCTGGCCGCGTTGCAGCGCTATCTCCAGGAAACCGACTTTGCCCATCTGACCTCGGTCGAACAACCGGATTTGGCCGCGTTGTTCAGCGATCTGGCCGGCTTGAAAACCGAAGTCAAGGCCGAGTCGCGCCAGTTCAAGGCCACGCTGGACAGCTTGAGCGATGCGGTCGAAACCCTGAAAACCGATAACCAAACCTTGGCGAACGAACTGGCGAAAGCCGGCGAACGTCTGCAACAGCAAGGCCGGGAGGTGGAGCGGGCGATGCTGCTGGAATGGATCGACATTTACGACCGGCTGGATGCCGGCAGTCGGGCCTTGCAAAGCTATCGTCCGGTCGATAGCTTGTTCCGGCATTCCCAAAAACACGACGTGCGCTTCATCGCCAGTGTGGGAGAAGGCCAGGACATCACGTTGAAGCGTCTGGAGCAAATGCTGCAACGCCGCCGGGTATTTGCGATCGATTGTATCGGCCAGCCCTTCGATGCGCGGACGATGACGACGGTCGCGATCGGCAACGATCCGGCGCTGGCGAACGGCGTCGTGCTCGAAGAACTGCGCAAGGGCTTTTTAATCGAGGATCAAGTGCTGCGCTTGGCGGAAGTCAAGGTCAATAAACTTTAGGCATTCAGGGAACAACTATGAACGACATCATCATCGGCATCGATCTGGGGACCACCAATTCGGAAGTGGCCATCGTCGAAAACGGCAAGGTCACCGTGATCGCCGACAATGGCAGCAAGATCTTGCCGTCTTTCGTTGGACTGGACGATAAAGGTGAAATCCTGGTCGGCGCCAGCGCGCGCAATCAATATCTGATTTATCCGGAGCGCACCGTCAAGTCGATCAAACGCTTGATGGGACAGGACGCTTTGGTGACGATGGCCGGCCAGTCGTACACGCCTCAGGAAATCTCCGCGATCATCCTGAGACGGTTGAAGGCGATTGCCGAAGCCCATGCCGGCCGGCCTATCGTCAAGGCGGTGATTACCGTGCCGGCCTATTTTTCCGACGCCCAGCGCCAGGCCACCCGCGAAGCCGGCGAAATTGCCGGACTGCAGGTGGTGCGGATGATCAACGAGCCGACCGCGGCCGCCCTGGTGTACGGTGCCGGCCAGCTCGACGCCAAGCGCATGTTGGTTTACGACTTGGGCGGCGGCACCTTCGACGTGTCGGTGGTCAACGTGCAGAGCGGCGTCGTCGAAGTGCTGGCCAGTCATGGCGACAATCATCTGGGTGGCGACGATTTCGATCAACTGATCGTCGATCGCATTCTGGCGCATATCCGTGAGCAATTCGGCGTGGAAGTCGAACCGCACGGCAAGGCGATGGCGCGCATCACACGGGCGGCGGAACAGGCGAAACTGGTGTTGTCCGACGAACCCTACGCAATGATAGAGGAAGAATATTTGCTGGAACGGCAAGGCACGCCGCTGCATTTGACGCTGGAATTGGCGCGTTCGGACTACGAAGAGCTAATTTCGGATCATATCAACGCCACGCTGGACGCGACTCACATCGCGTTGAAGGGCGCCAAACTGACCGCCTCCGACATCGACGAAATCATTCTGGTCGGCGGTTCGACGCGCACGCCGTGCATCCGCGAGCGGCTGTTCGACGAGTTCGGTTTCGAGCCGCACGGCGAAGTCGATCCCGACCTGTGCGTGGCGATGGGCGCGGCGATGCAGGCGGCGATGATCAACGGCGAGGACATCGGCACGGTGCTCGTAGACGTGACGCCGTATACCTTCGGCACCTGCGCGGTCGGTTATCTGGACGGCCTGCCGTATCCTTATCAGTACGTGCCCATCATCCACAAAAACAGCGTGTTGCCGGTGCGCAAGTCAGAGGCCTTCGTGACCTATCACGATAATCAACGCGAAGTGAATGTGCGGATTTTTCAGGGCGAGGACCCGGATGCGTTGAACAATGTCGAAATCGGCGAGTTTTTGATCGAAGGTTTGTTGGACGTGCCGGCCGGTAACGTGATCACCTTGACGCTGGATCTGGATTTGAACGGCATCTTGCACGTCTCCGCGCGGGAAAAAGCCTCCGGCAAGGAAAAAGCCATCACCATCAACAACGCCATTTCCCGCTTCGATAGCGGCGAATTGAATAGCGCCAAACAGCGTATCGACGGCTTGTTCGGCGAAACCGCCGGCTGCGAGGCAGGGTCGGCACTGGAAAGCCCGGCCGTCGCCTCCGCGCGTAACGCGATCAAGAAGGCGGAATCCTTGTTCGAAACCGTCTCCGCCGAAGACAAGGAAGACATGGTGGATCTGATCGAATCCATCTCGACTTGTCTGGAAAACGGCGACGAGGCCGGTCTGAGCGAGCCGGTCGAACGCTTGAACGACATCATCTACTACTTGGAATCGTGATACCGCGTTGTCCGGCCTGCAATGCCCGGCTCGGCGCGGCCACGGCCTGCCCGCGTTGCGGTGTCGAATTGCGGCAAATCCTGGGTTGCGAACGCTTGGCGGAACAGTGGCTGAGCGTGGCGATGCAAAGTCTCGGCGCCGGCCGGCCGGCCATCGCGGTGGCGGCGCTGTTGCGTTCGTTGAGTTTTAAGCAAACCCCGCCGGCCAAACTGTTGCGCGGCTTTTTAACTCAGCGTTTATATCAAATGCTATACCGGCATTTGGACCAGAGGCATTGGCCGGCGGCGCGCGAAACCCTGAGCCAGTTGCAAGCCTTGCAAGGCGCTAACGACGCGCTGGATCGGTTTGCCGAGATGATCGAGCAATTGGATAGCGTGGTGGATGCGCCGCTGCCCGCGCCGTTCAAATCGGAAAACCCAAATACCAATCGATCAGAAATAAGCTGACGAACACGATTTCCGGCATCCACGTGCCGGCAAGGCTGGTCAATCCCGGTTGCGGGTCGATATGCTGGGCTGGCTTTGGTATTTTCATGATGATCTCCGGTGCGGGTGGGGGAGCGTGGCGGGTGGGGCCAAATCTCAGGCCGGTTTCACGCCGCAATGATCGGCTTTGGGTGATTCACAGGAATGGATGCGCCGGGAGTCAGTGAATCCGCGTAGCCGTCGCGCGGATTCACTATAGCCCTTGGTTTAACGATGCCGCAAGCCTTTTCCGTCGCCGGCATCAGCCGGACTATTGCTTTTGCAATAAATAGCCGGAATAGGCGATCAGCTCCCGGCCATCCAGCCGATAGGATGGGCTGAGGCTACGAAGCCCATCTGACAACGTTTAACCAACACCGCTGGCCTTGGCGTTGCTAAACCCCTCCAAATAACACGATGACCCACTACCGCCGCATCTTCGTACCCGGTGCCACCTGGTTCTTCACCGTCAATCTGGCGCAACGGCAACAAAGCCTGTTGATTGAACAAATCGCCGGCTTGCGCGCGGCCTTTGCCTATGTCAAACAACGCCGCCCGTTTCAGATTGATGCCATGGTGGTATTGCCCGATCACCTGCACAGCCTCTGGACTTTACCACCCGGCGATAGCGATTACTCCACTCGCTGGAATCTGATCAAAGGCCATTTCTCCCGCCATATTCCCAAAGACGAAGCCGTTTCCGCCAGCCGGCTAAGCAAACGCGAACGTGGCATTTGGCAACGCCGCTTATGGGTACATTGGATGACCGAC
>NZ_JBYMAP010000240.1:0-5941 GCF_057766305.1 Methylomonas sp. BG-2
AATACCCTACTCTCTATGAACCGACACGCCAGCTTTAACCGCCGTTCCTTGAATTCAGCCATTCTTGCCGCATTGGCGGCGAGCGGACTAACCGCCCCTGTTCAGGCCGTCACCCACCCTTGGATGGCGGCGGCGCCAATGATAACTGGCGCTTTATGCAGGCGCTGACCTTCAACACCCACTGGCTTGGCGCCTTGTCACGGCCTGCCCGACGATACGCTGGTGTTTGCCGGCGCTGACCGCCTGGCGCCCAACAACGGCTCCAGCAACTTGCCGATTGACGGCTTGGTATTCAAGGAAGTCGCGCCGATGTTCATCAAACACAATCTCGCCCGCGCGTTTAGGCGCTGCCGCCGTTGGGCTTAAATGCAGACACCAAACGCCGGAGGTTCTACAATATTAGCCTATGCTTGAACACACCCTTAAACACTAACGACGGAACAGGGTTACAATGCCGCCATGACCAGCACTCCCCCCGATAAGACTCAGCAAGACTCGGCGAACACGCTGGTGACCAAACTGTCGGAAGCCGGCAGGACCCGTACCGAGCTGGACCCTTACCTGATCATGTTGTCGGGGCATCATCAGGGTAAGCAATACAAACTGGACAAGCCGCAAATCAGTTTGGGACGTGGGGCGGATGCCGACATCTGCGTACCGGACCCGAAAATCTCCCGCCAACACTGCGCCTTTATTCGTTATCCCGGTTACATTGTCATCGCCGACCTCAACTCCACCAACGGCACCTTCGTCAACGGCAAACGCATTCAAAAACAACGCATCGATCTGTTGGATAGGGTCCGGGTCGGCGACTTATATTTAAAGATCGATTACAAGCGTTTCATAGAAGCCCGCTCCGAGGAAGAGCTGTACCAAGCCGCCAATATCGACGCGCTGACCGGCATCCTGAACCGCAACGCCTTTATGATGCGGGCGCAACAAGAGCTGGCGTTTTGCAAACGCGCCGACACCAGAATGACCATCGTCATGTGCGACGCCGATCATTTCAAACAGAAAAACGATACTTACGGCCATCTGGCCGGTGACCAAATCCTCCGGGAACTGGCGAATATCCTCAGCGCGGAAATGCGCGAGGAAGACTTGGTGGCCCGATACGGCGGCGAGGAATTCATCATGCTGCTGCGCGAATCCAGCGCCGCGGCCTCGGTCGCCTGGGCCGAGCGTATTCGTATAACGGTAATGAACCATAGCTTCCGTTTCCAAAACCGCTACATACCGACGACCATATCGATCGGTATCTGTAGCCGCCCCATCGACCCGTTCCTGACGCTGGAAGCCATCATTCAGGCCGCCGACGACGCGTTGTACCTCGCCAAGAAAAACGGCCGCAATCGGGTCGAAGTGGCTGGCGACTGAGCTAAAAAGCAAGGCCCCTGGCGATCGCCAAACCTGAAATATCCGCCGTCCCGGATGATTTTCCGATGATCGCTGCTATGCTTAAACTGCTATGCGGAATTACCTTATGCAACATAACGGGAGCACTGTCATGAAAATCCAACCATTTCTCACCACCTGCCTGCTTTCCGGTTGCCTGTTGACGCCGGCGGCAAACGCACACGAAAACGGCTATCTGCACGACTTTACCGACAAAATTAATCAGGGCTTTTTTAATATGGCGCTGGGCGTCGGCGAACTGCCGAAAAACATCGTCAATATCAGCAGCGAACAAAATATTCTGGTCGGCATGAGCTGGGGTTTATTGCGCGGCGTCGCCCATACCGTCGGCCGCACCTTGATCGGTACCGTCGAATTTATTAGCGCGCCCATCCCGAGCGACGAATTCATCTCCCCGGCCTACGTCTGGGAACGCTACAGCGAAGACACCCGCTATTTCGGCCTGCATCTGCCGGGCTATTGGACCCATTACGGCCCGATGGACGATGGCGAATAGCGGCGCACTCTAACGACGAGGAGAACACCATGAAAACGCAAACTGTTTACTTGCCACTCGCGGTTTTAGCCGTGTCCTTGACGGCCTGCACCACACCGAAACAAGACACTTCGGAACTCAAGGCCCAAATCGACGCCTCGATGGCCGGTCATTACGGGCAAGCCATCCTGCACGAGGAGAAAGCCGAAGAAAACCTGGAAACCGCGAACCACATTCTGGAGCATTGGGAAAACGGCTACTATTGGAATATCGACGAAAAGCAACAGGCCCTGGCGGCCGCGCGCGCCGCCGCCGAGCATAAATTGCAGTCCGAGAAGGAAATGTGTGCCTGGCTGACCGAAATTCACGGCCACAATCACCACCAGAACGAACCGGTTCATCATGTAGCGGCCTATTTTAAAACCGGCAGCGCCGTACCGTTTAAAACCGACCACGGCGGCATCGGCCATCTCGGCCACTACCTTGGCGCTCACCCGGATGCCAAGGCGGCGGTGACGGCGTCCGCCGACACGGTCGGCAAATCCAACGACAATCTGGCGCTGTCCAAACGCCGCGCCGACACAGTGGTCAAGTTATTGATCGATCACGGCGCCAAAGCCGAGCAATTGACCGTCAGCGCCACCGGCGAAGGCCAAGGTCCGGACAATACGCCCAATCAGGATTACCGGGTCGCCACCGTCACCACCAGCCATCCCAAATACCTCGATTGCCCCAATTTGAAATAAGCCTTAGTCTCAACCGACCCGCGTCGACCGGCGCGGGCTCGGCTAGATTCACATCTGCTCGGCCGCCCGTTTTTGGCGTTCGGCACCTTCAAAAATCTGTTTTTCCGCGTCCCTGGCCTGTTCGACCGGCTTTTGCAGCGCCTCGGCGATCGCCTGGCCATCGGAGTCGGCGCGCTGCGCGGCCGGCGGCTGGTCCGTGGAGCCGCAACCGGCGACAACCAGCATCAGCACCGAGCACACCGCCGCGCTAACCCGCCGTCTCACGAGACCTCCCGGTCGGTTCGCGGCCTATCGAGCACTTGGCTGACGGCTTGGGCGATCGCCGCCTCGACGTTAGCGGTCATTTGTTGATATTGGCTGTCGTCAACGTGTATCCCTTTGTCGATGGGATTGCGCACGTAACAGGGCGCTAAACGGTTCAAGGCCAAACAAGCCACGTCCTCTCGCAAGCCGACACCCTCCGGTAACTCGCCGGATTCGGCCATTTTCCAAAGGCGGTCTACGACCAATTGCTCGTAATAATTGACGATGTTGAGCATACAAACTCCTGACTGAAAGCAAACGCCGGATTAACCATAGTCCAGATTCGGGCCAGTGCGGTTTATTGCACGATTTCCGCCATCCGCAACAACTTGGAGCTGAGTTTCAAGCCCGCATCCCTGACCGCCGGCAAATTGACCACCAGCTTTAACTTGTTGTCGCGCAACGTAAACTGCACCATGCCGCCGCGACGGGCGAAATCCTCGACATCGCTGACCAGCAGCACGTGGCGAATGCGGGCGTACTCGCTGACCGCCTTCGACAACACGTTGAGATCGCTCAAAAACAGGATGCGGCAATTGTCGATGTTATCGCCCAGCGACACGTGCACGACGCGGTTGTCGATTTGC
The DNA here is from genome assembly GCF_057766305.1 of Methylomonas sp. BG-2. Taxonomy (NCBI): domain Bacteria; kingdom Pseudomonadati; phylum Pseudomonadota; class Gammaproteobacteria; order Methylococcales; family Methylococcaceae; genus Methylomonas; species Methylomonas sp. BG-2. The sequence continues at coordinate 3,528 of NZ_JBYMAP010000240.1, forward strand.
CAGCCCTCTAAAACCGGTAAATAGTCGCGTAACGGACTGTCGCCCAACAGACAAATATTGACCGGCGCCGATTCGGGCCATTCCGCCAATTCGGCGAAATGAAACAGATAAGCGGTCTTGAGCTGATATTCCTGATTGGCTGGCACGCTGTCGCTGGCCGCGACCGCCGAAATCGCCGCCACGGCCAGCAGCGAGATCCAGCCGGCTCGCCAGCGCGCCAACATGCCCAGGGCCGACCCGCTAAAACCGCCAGGAGACTTGGGCAAAATAACCACGCTGTAATTGACTGACCGATTGAATGTAAAGAATGTCGCTAAACTCGGGGTGGTAGGCATCCAGCAAATTTTGGCCGCTGACCGAAAACTCCAAATTCCGGTGCGGATGCCAGCCCAGGCGTAAATCGAGCGTGATGTAATCCGGTATCTCGCGTTGATCCACATAAAGCCTATCGACATAGCGCGCCCAGGCGTCCAGTTCGATTTCGCTGGTCAGATTGAATAGCGAGCGCAGCGACAACTGATGGCTGGGGTTGAAGTGCCGCTCGGTTAACGGATCGCGCAGCCAGGATTGGCTGCGATCGTATTCGATATCGAATCGGTTGGCGCTGTACGACGCTTGCAGTCGCCAATCGTGATTGACCCGGTAATTGGCCGACACTTCCAGTCCGTAACTTTTGACTTGCCGCTCGTTGCCGACCGTGGCTTCCAAGGTACCGGGAATCGGGTCGTTGAAAACCTGGCCGGTAAACCGAGTGCCCTGCATCCGGTCGTAGATGTTGTAAAACAACGCGGTATCGATATCGACGGTATCGGTGGCCTGCCAACGCCAACCCAATTCGTAGGCCATCAAGTTCTCGGTTCGCATGCGCGGATTGGCAGTGGCTTCGAAAAACCGGTCGGTGCCGGGAACCGTCTTGTACAGCCGAATGCTGTGCTGAGCCCGATTGGGCAACACCACCGCCCGCGATATCGCCGCCCACAGGCTGTGGCGGCGGTCCGGGGTCCAGATCAACCGGGCGTTCGGTTCGGTTTCCCAGCCGGTATAGGTGAAGTGCTCGACCCGGTTGGCCAGCGTTAATTTGACGTCCTCACCCAAATCGATTTGATCCTGCAGAAACAGCCCGACATTGTGCTGGGTGAACTCGGCCGGCAAAAAACTCAAGGTCAGCGTGTTGTCGAAACGATCGCTGATCATTTGATAGTTCAAGCCCCACAGCCAATGGTGAGCGCCGACCGACGGCAGACTGTCCTGCCAATCCAGCACGTATTGCGATCGACTCATCCGATTCATCGCCAGCGTCCACTCGGTTTGGGTGAACGCCATGTTCAAGCGCCAGTCGTGGCCGCTGTCGGTCCGATGCCGCCAATCGCCCTGCAGACTGCCGGTCACGCCATCGCGGCCAAAGTCGTCGGAGCGCCAGGTCGGCGGATCGACGCTGGTTACGCCGATATAGTCGCCTTGCAACCGGTAACGCGCCACATTGGCTTCCAGCATCCACTGGTCCCGTTCGCCGGTTTGACCATCCAGCCGAAAATTGGCGTTTTGGGCGTTCGTGTAGTCGGCGGTATCGCCGGCACCGTTCAAGCGCGCGCTGGCGTCGCGATTGACCGCGTTCAGGGTGCCCCGCCAATGCACGCCTTCCGTAAGTTGGCCGCCGTAGCGAACGCCGCCGAAACCGCGCTCCTCGGTGCCGCCGCCGCCGTACACCAAGCCGCCCTGGGTGTCGCGAGCCGAGCGGGTGACGATGTTGACGGTGCCGTTCACCGCGTTGGCGCCCCACAAGGTGCCGCTGGGACCGCGCAGCACTTCGATACGCTCGATGTCCTGCAGCGCCGGATTCTGCTGGCCCCAATACACCCCGCTGATCAGCGGATCGTAAACGCTGCGGCCGTCGATCATCACTTGCAGTTTATTGGCGTAAAGATCGTTAAAACCGCGCGCGCTGACCGCCCAGTTGGATGCATTGATTTTCGCGACATTCATGCCCGGCACCATCCGCAACAGGTCCGGCAGACTATTGGCGCCAGATCGGCGTATGTCTTCGCTGGTGATCACGAAGGCCGCCGCCGGACTGTCCTTGACCGATTGCTGGCGCCGGGCCAGTCCGGACACGTCCAGTTCGGTCAATTCCTCCCAACTCAGCGGCAATAGTTCGGCCGTCGAGCTGATGGCGTCGCTACCCTCGTCGGCGGCGGCTGGTTGGCAAGCCGCGCCTAACAGGCAAAGTATCAGGATCGAATATCGGTGATCGCCAGTGTTGCGCATAACCAAGCACTCAATGGAAGCAATTTGGTCAAGTATTATACGTTAGCCGGCGCTCCCGCACGCCGATAGCATCGACCAAGCAAACACCGGGCAACGCCGTTAGCCGTCGCCGCAAATTGAGGCGATCAGCGACAGCACCAATCCGCGGC
>NZ_JBYMAP010000241.1:0-5935 GCF_057766305.1 Methylomonas sp. BG-2
GGGCCAATTGCGGACACACCGCGTATCAGAACACCACCGATCGTGGCTGAAGCTGTTCCTATACTAATTACTTTCATGATCCTGGGCGAAAATCCTTTCATGACCTTTAGGTTGAGCAACTTCAAAAAGTCCTTTGGTATTACCAATGTTCTTCGTCAACATTTCTAGACACGATTGATAGTTGTTTCAACAACTCAGGCAGAGCTGAACAAACCGTCTCCCAAACCACTTCAAAGTTGATTTCGAAATAACCATGAGCAATGCGATTGCGCATACCGCGCATGTTTCGCCAGGGCACATGTGCACGCCTTTCGATGAAGGCAGGATATTGATCCATTATTTTTGTTGAGGCTTCGCCGATAATGATCAAACTCATCACCACCGCCTGCTGTGTGCGTTTGTCGGCAAGAAATTCTGCCTTGCTCAAACCTTCGATGAAACCACAAGCATCGGATGCAGCCTGTCGCATATGTTCAAGGTAATCGGCAAGGCGATTGACTGTCATACCGGTTGAGCTTCGGCCAATATTCGATCGCGGAATTTGGCGGGCAGATCGCCGGGAGTCAGCAGATCAACCGGAACTGCCAGTAAATCTTCCAGTTCAAGCTGCAGTCCGCCAAGATCGAATAACGTGGCGCCCGGCAGCGTATCCACCAGCAAGTCTAAATCACTGCCGTCACGGTCGGTGCCGTAAAGCACTGATCCAAACACTCGAGGATTAGCCGCCCGGAAGTGACCCACCATCTGGCGTACTGCCGAGCGTTTAGAATCCAATGCTTCCGACGGTTTCATCTCTACACATCCAAATTCGCCACGTCCAAGGCATTCTTGACGATGAAATCCCGGCGCGGTTCCACGACATCGCCCATTAGCGTGGTGAAGATTTCGTCGGCGGCGATTACGTCGTTGATGGTGACTTGCAGCAGGCGGCGGCTGTTGCTGTCCAGCGTGGTTTCCCAGAGCTGTTCCGGGTTCATTTCACCTAGACCTTTGTAGCGCTGGATGTGTTGGCCTTTTTTGACTTCCTTCATCATCCATTCGAAGGCTTCCTTGAAGTTAGTGACGCTTTGTTCGCGTTCGCCCATCCGCATCACCGAATCGGGGCCAAACAGGCTCAGGGTTTGCTCGGCGTAGCGGGCAATTTTTTGATAGTCCATGCCGGTAAAGAAGGTGGCGTGCAGCACGAAGGTTTTGGTGATGCCGTGCAGACGCTTATTGACGGTGATGTCGAAGTCGTCGGCGCCGTGGTATTTGACCTCGGTGCTGAATACGGCCTTGTGGTCACCGCTGTTGAGTTTCCGCTCCAAATCGGCAAACCAGGCACGGAGTTTGGCTTCGTCGGCCTTGGCGGCGGCGTCCAGGGGCTGCAAATAGGTCATTTGTTCCAGGTATAGATCGTCGTAGCGTCTGGACAGACGATTAATAACCGCCATGACCTCGGCGAATTCGGTTGCCAGCTTTTCCAGGCCCTGGCCCTGGATGATCGGCGTGTCGGCGTCGGTTTGCAGTTGGGCTTTGTCCAGCGCCAGCTGGATCAGGTATTGGTTCAGGGCGCTATCGTCCTTGACGTAATGTTCCTGCTTGCCTTTTTTGACTTTGTACAGCGGCGGCTGGGCAATGTAGATATGGCCGCGTTCGACCAGCTCCGGCAGTTGCCGGTAGAAGAAGGTCAAAAGCAAGGTGCGGATGTGCGAGCCGTCAACGTCGGCATCGGTCATGATGATGATGCGGTGGTAGCGCAGTTTATCGACGTTGTATTCGTCCTTGCCTATGCCGCAACCCAGCGCGGTGATCAAGGTGCCAACTTCTTCCGACGAGATCATTTTGTCGAAGCGGGCTTTTTCGACATTCAGAATTTTACCTTTCAACGGCAGGATGGCTTGAGTGCGGCGGTCGCGGCCTTGTTTGGCGGAGCCGCCGGCCGAGTCCCCTTCCACGATGAACAGTTCGGACAAGGCCGGATCTTTTTCCTGGCAGTCGGCCAGTTTGCCGGGCAGACCGGCAATGTCGAGCGTGGTTTTGCGGCGGGTCATCTCGCGGGCCTTGCGGGCCGCTTCGCGGGCGCGGGCGGCGTCGATAATCTTGCCGGCGATGGCTTTGGCGACTTGCGGTTGTTCCAATAGGAATTCCTGGAGTTTTTCGTTCATCGTCGATTCGACCAAGGGTTTGACTTCCGAGGACACCAGTTTGTCCTTGGTTTGCGACGAGAATTTCGGATCGGGGACTTTCACCGACAATACGGCGGTTAAACCCTCGCGGGCATCGTCGCCGGTGGTGGCGACTTTTTCTTTTTTCGCCAGACCGTTGCTTTCGATGTATTGGTTGATGGTGCGGGTCAGCGCGGCACGGAAACCCGCCAAGTGAGTACCGCCGTCACGTTGCGGGATGTTGTTGGTGTAGCAGAACACATTTTCCTGATAGGAGTCGTTCCACTGCATCGCCACTTCGACGGTGACGCCTTCTTTCTCGGCTTGAAAGTGAAACACTTTCTCGAATAGCGGAGTCTTGTTTTTGTTCAGATGTTGCACGAAGGCACTGATGCCGCCTTCGAATTCGAATACGTCTTCCTTGCCGCTACGTTCGTCACGTAGCGAGATTCTGACGCCGGAGTTGAGGAAGGACAGTTCACGCAGCCGTTTGGCGAGTATGTCGTAATGGAATTCGATGTTGGTGAAAATGGTCGGGCTGGGCTTGAAGTTGATGTAGGTGCCGCTGCCTTCGGCATCGCCAACGATGGCCAGCGGCGCGACCGGTTCGCCAAGCACATATTTTTGCATGTGCAATTTTCCGTTCTTGCGCACTTTCAACGTCAGCTCTTCGGACAGCGCATTGACCACCGAAACCCCGACGCCATGCAAACCGCCGGATACCTTGTAGGCGTTATCGTCGAACTTACCACCCGCGTGTAACACGGTCATGATGACTTCGGCGGCGGAGCGGCCTTCTTCCTTGTGAATATCGACTGGGATGCCGCGGCCATCATCGTAGACCGATACCGAACCGTTTTCGTGTATCACCACATCGACACCCTTGCAGTAACCCGCCAAGGCTTCGTCAATGGAGTTATCGACCACTTCGAACACCATGTGATGCAAGCCGGAACCGTCGTCGGTATCGCCTATGTACATACCGGGACGTTTTCTGACCGCATCCAAGCCTTTCAGTACTGTGATGTTCGAACTGTCGTATTGTTCACTCATGGTGTGTTCCGTTGTGTTGGGTTTGCTGCATTGACGCCAGACGGGATCTATTCCTGCATCGTTGCTTCTGCTGGTGAGAGTTATAGTTATTGTGTTGTCTTGTTCGCGTTGCGATCACGGTGTTTGAATTCGTCCGTGTTCCACGTGAAACCTTTTATAAGTTTTGAGAGGCGCCAAATCGCCAAAGTCGGAAAAATCGGTACTGGTAATAAAGACTTGGCAATCCAGTTCGGCCAGATATTTTAACAATTTTGCCTTGTTTTCTGAATCCAATTCCGCCGCCAGATCGTCGATCAAGATACAGCAGGCGTTCGGGCTAATCCGGTTAAGCAAGGTGACTTGCGCCATTAGCAAAGCCAGTACATAGAGTTTTTGCTGCCCCCTGGACAGGAAGTCCTTGGCCGGGCGTTTGTCGCAGTAACTGATGAAGTCGGCGCGATGCGGTCCGCTGTGAGTAAATCCGTAGCGCAGATCTCGATCCAAATCCTGTTTCAGGCTAAGTTCCAGTTCGGCTTCATCAGTCCATCCCGGATGAAACCGAACATCCGGTTGAACCTCGGTTAAAAATTGCCGCGCGGTTTCGTTGAATACCGGCACCAGTTCGGCGACATAGGCTTGTCGGAATTGGTTGATGACTTTGCCGTGTTCGGCCAACTCGCGGTCCCACGCTGGAATTTGCCGGAGTTGGCGAGATTTCAACAAGCTATTGCGTTGCTGCAGGGCCTTGGCGTATTTCCGCCAATGGCCCAGAAACTGTTTGTGTTGATTAAAAATTCCCCAATCCAAAAATTCACGGCGGACTTGCGGACCGGCATCAAGCAAGCGGTAACTCTTGGGGTCTATCAACTGCACCGGCAATGCGTAAGCCAAATCCGACTTTTGCCTATTTTCGCCGTCGATGCGAATTTCGCATTGCTTGGCATCTATCTGGATTCCAATCCGACTTAACGATTGGCCTTGCTGGCGATTTTGCGCGGACACCACCAAGCGCGGTTGGTCAAAGGCAATGGCTTGCTTGATATGCGTGGTGCGAAAGGATCGGGCGCGCCCTAGAATGAAAATGGCTTCCAGCAGCGAACTTTTGCCGCTGGCATTGGCACCGGTAATCAGATTGATTGCCGGCGATGGAGCAAGGCTGGCTTCACGGATGTTTCTAACCGAAAAAACATCCAGTGCGATTAAGGTCATTGTCCCGCTTACAGACGCATCGGCATGACAATGAATTTAAACAAGGGTTGCTCGGGTTCTTCAATAAAACAGCTGCTGGCATTGCCGGCTATCGTCAGCACCGCCAATTCGGAATCAAGATTCGAAACCGCATCCAGCATGTATTGCGAGTTAAACGAAATACTCAACGTCTGACCTTGATAGTCCAGGATCAACTCTTCCTCGGCTTCGTCGTGTTCCGGGTTATGGGTGCTCAATTTCAGAACATCGCCGCCGATATCGAAAGTCACGCCTTTGTATTTCTCGTTGGACAAAATCGCCACTCGCGTCAAGGCATCGCGCAAAACCTGCTTTTGAATCTGCAACGGCGTCATGAAGGATTGGTTGAAGACTTTGCTGAAGTCAGGGAATTTGGCATCTATCAGCTTCGACGAGAATACCACATCCCTGAACTGGACCTTGATGTGATTAGCCGAAAATTGAATATCCAATTCGGCCTCGGGATCGTCAAGTAAGCGGTTTAATTCCTGGACTGCCTTGCGGGGAACAATAATGCGCGACTCATATCCGGTGGCAGTGCCGATATCGTCTTCGAAAATCGCCAAGCGATGGCCGTCGGAAGCCACCAGTTTCATCTTCGAATTGCTGATGTGGAGCAATAAACCGTTCAGGTAATACCTCACATCCTGGTTGGCCATGCAAAACAGGGTTTTATCCAGGCCCTTCTTAAATTTCCCGGCGTTTAATGCAAACCGGTATTCGTAGTCCGATTCGTTGAACTCCGGGTAGTGTTCCGCCGGCAAGGTACTCAACGAAAACCGGCTGCGCCCAGAGGATAATTTCACCTTGTCATCCTGAAGTTCGAATTTGATTTCCGCGCCGCCCGGCAACAGTCGGCAAATATCCAAAAACTTGCGAGCCGGTACCGTGATGCCGCCGGGATTGTCTATCGATTCGCAGTAAACCTTGCTGACGATTTGGATTTCAGTATCGGTACCGGTCATCACCAAGGAACTTTCATCCGCCCACAACAGCACATTGGAAAGAATCGGCATGGTCTGGCGTTTTTCAATCACGCTGACGATTTGTTGTAACGATGGCAGAATCAGATCTCGGCTAATAACAAATTTCATAGATATCTATTTTTTATTTTTACTATTAACAAGTCGAAAAGCTGTGGAAAACAAAATTTAAGCTAAATAAAACAAACAGCTACCTTGTACGAAAGACGGTTTTTATCTTAGCTTAAAGCCTGTTGACGATGTGTGGACAGCGAGAATCGGCAACTTTATCCACAAGTTCCGTGCAATCAGTACGATGTCCTAACGACAGGCTTTTCCACAATGGGACGGAGTATTATCGTGGAAAAAGCCAGCGCGTGCTTGACGGTTTTTGTTGCATGCGCAACTCGCGAATATTGGGTTCCCAAGGCTTCATTTGCTTGTTTGTCGAGCTTTCATATTGATCTGGCCACGTTGAGCTAATCAATAACAATGTAAGAAAGAAATATTCTATTACTACTATTAGCAAGCATCTTGGTTGTGGATAAGCCAAATTCTATACGCCTT